>NZ_JAUZVI010000030.1:0-1042 GCF_031844485.1 Nocardioides sp. AE5 | reverse complement strand
TCGGCGTGGATGTGTTCTTCGTGATTTCGGGGTTCTTGATCACGGGGTTGTTGATCCGTGAGGTCGAGCAAGAGGGCCGGGTGTCGCTGGCGCGGTTCTACGCGCGTCGCGCGAAGCGGTTGTTGCCGGCCACGGCGGTGGTGCTGGTGGCGACGGCGTTGTTGACGTGGTGGTCGGTGACGAGGGTTGAGTGGCGCACGTTCGGGTGGGACATCATCGCCTCGGCCGGTTATGTGGTGAACTGGCGCCTGGCGGACCGGTCGGTGGATTACCTGGCCGAGGATGTCGGGGTTTCCCCGGTGCAGCACTTCTGGTCCCTGGCGGTGGAGGAACAGTTCTACATCGTGTGGCCGCTGCTGCTGGTGGTGCTCGCGGTGTTGTTGCGCAAGACGAGGCTGCCGGCGCGTCCGGTGATGGCTGCGGGGATTGTTGCGGTGATCGTGCCGTCGTTCGTGTGGTCGGTGCATTACACGGCCTCGAATCCGGCGCAGGCGTTCTTCGTGACCCCGACCCGGTTGTGGGAACTGGGTGTGGGTGCCTTGGTCGCGATCGGTGTCGGGGTGTGGGCGAAACTGCCCCGCGCTGCTGCGATCGTGCTGGGTTGGGCGGGTCTGGTGCTGGTGGTCTATGCCGGGTTCACGGTGACTGCGGCGACTGCGTGGCCCGGTCACATGGCGTTGCTGCCGGTGGTGGGTACGGCGGCGATGATCATCGCTGGTTCTGCTTCCGGACCGGCAGGACCAGCCGGGGTGTTGTCGTGGGCGCCGGCGGTGTGGGTTGGTGGGTTGTCGTATTCGCTGTACCTGTGGCACTGGCCGTTGCTGGTGGCCGCGACCGCGCAGTGGGGTGAACTGGGTGCGAAGAAGGGCCTGCTGGTGGTCGCGTTCTCCTTCATCCCGGCCTGGTTGTGCAACCGGTTCATCGAGAACCCGATCCGGTTCCACAAGGCCTTCTCCCGCTCCAACCCGTTGACCCTGTCGATGGGTGCGAACTTCACCGCCATCGGCGCCGCCGCCGGCCTGACACTCATCCTCCTCGTCCC
>NZ_JAUZVI010000029.1:0-1052 GCF_031844485.1 Nocardioides sp. AE5 | reverse complement strand
GGCACGGCGGGTGGCGCGGATGACCCGTCACCTCACCCACGCCGAGGCCGGCTACGTGGACGCCGCCGTCGCGGATGCGCTCGCCGGTGAGCAGCCGGGTCGCTTGTTCACCCTGGTGGAGGCGAAGGTCATCGAGGCCAACCCTGAGGAGCATGCTCGGCGCATCGCCACCGAACGTGCCCGCCGGTATGTGTCGGTGGGGCGGGTGGATGAGGCCGGTCTGCGGCATGTGATCGCGCGTGTGGAGCATGGGGACGCGGTCTGGGTTGATGCGCTGATCGGGCGGGTCGCTGAGATCCTCGCCGTACGCGACACCGCCACGGGTGCCCCCGAACGTGACGTGGACCTGCGCCGCTCGGAGGCCTTCGGATGGCTGGCGCGGCCCGCGGAGCTGCTGGCGCTGCTCCTCGAGCACGCCCAACCCGACCACGACGACGACGCCGAGGCGGCACGTGTTGACGAGGAGGACCCCGAGTCGGCACGAGTTGACGAGGAGGACCCCGAGTCGGCACGTGTTGACGAGCAGGTCGCCGAGTCGGCACGTGTTGACACGGACGGCGCGTGCAGTGGCGAGGAGTCAGGGGCCGTGCCCGAGGACGCCGAGGCGGCACCAGTCGACGACGGCGACGAACCCGAAGACGCGCCCGAGGATGGGGAGCCTGGTTCTGGGTGGGTACGAGGCTTCCCCACCCGCCTCCTCGACACCCTCCGCAGCATCGACCCCGCCAAACTCCGCCCCCAGGCCGTGGTCTACATCCACCTCCACCAAACAGCCCTCGATGGGACCAGCGGTGAAGGCATGGGTGTCGCGCGTGTCGAAGACGGCGGCGGTCCCCGCCTGTACGACCACGTCAAGGAGATCGTCACCAACGCGCACGTCACCATCAAGCCGGTGATCGACCTCAACGACCACGTGAACGTCAACGCCTACGAACACCCCCACTGGCTCCGCGAACGGATCCACCTGATCAACCCCTTCGAACCGTTCCCCCACTCCACCCGCGGCGACCGACGCGCCGGCACCGACATCGACCACGTCGACCCCTACCAAC
>NZ_JAUZVI010000028.1:0-1080 GCF_031844485.1 Nocardioides sp. AE5 | reverse complement strand
GTGTTCTGACCACGGACGTTAGGTACGGCGGGTCGGCTGGACGATGACGAAGACCTCCGGGTGAGGTGTGGAGCTACCACGCACCCACATCCACCACGGAGGTCTTCATGTCCCACGCTAACGCGACCCTCACTCCGGCTGGGCGACTGCGTCTGGCCGAACTCGTCGTCGACCGTGGCTGGTCCTACGCCCGAGCGGCCGAGCGGTTCTCAGTCAGCATCACCACCGCCCGTCGCTGGGCCCTGCGGTACCGCGAGCTCGGCAAGGCCGGCATGGTCGACCGATCCTCCCGGCCGCACCACTGCCCGAACCGGCTGCCGAAGCGAACCGAACGCAGGATCGTGAAGCTGCGGGTCCTCCGTCGCTGGGGGCCAGCCCGGATCGCCTACCACCTGGCACTGAATCCCTCCACGGTCCACAAAGTCATACAGCGCTACGGCTGCCCGCGACTGAAGTGGACCGACCCTGCGACCGGTGTTCGGATCAAGACCTCGCGAGCTGACCGGAACAGCTACGAGCACGCCGCACCCGGCGACATGGTCCACGTGGACGTGAAGAAGCTCGGCCGGATCCCCGATGGCGGCGGTTGGAGGTTCCGTGGCCGCATCGAGGGGTCGGCGAACAAGAAGCGCAAGCCGGCCGGTTACGCCTTCGTGCACCACGCCGTCGACGACCACTCCCGCCTCGTCTACTCAGAGATTCTCGAGGACGAGAAGAAGGAGACCGCCGCCGCGTTCTGGCTGCGCGCCGAGGCCTACTTCACCAGTTGCGGAATAACCGTCAAGGCAGTCCTGACCGACAACGGCAACGCCTACCGTTCCAGGCTGTGGGCCAAGACCCTCGGCAAGCGCATCAAGCACCGCCGGACCCGCCCCTATCGACCCCAGACCAACGGAAAGGTCGAGCGGTTCAACCGCACCCTCCTGGAGGAATGGGCCTACGCGAGCGAGTACTTCTCAGAGGCCGACCGCGCAGCCGCCTACCCCGAATGGCTGCACCACTACAATCACCACCGCGGCCACACCGCACTCAAAGGCAAGTCACCAGCCGACCGCGTGCCCAACCTCTCCGGTCAGAACA
>NZ_JAUZVI010000027.1:0-1399 GCF_031844485.1 Nocardioides sp. AE5 | reverse complement strand
GGTGACGTCCCGTCTGGTGGTGTAGTTCTCGGACGTCTCGCCCATGGGGTGAGCCATCGTGCGATGGTCAGTGAGAACCGACCAAGGAACTCACAGAAAGACACATCGCACGATGGCTCTTGACCAGTCTGCCCTGCTTGATCTGTTGACCCAACTGAAGGCCACTGAGGTGACCGACCGGGTCCGGACAGCGACCGAGAAGCTCTACCAGGAATTGATTGATGCCGAAGCGGCCGCGTTCATTGGCGCGGCCCCGTTCGAGCGGAGTCCGGACAGGATCGTTCACCGCAACGGGACACGTTCCAAGACGATCACGACGACGGCTGGCCAGTTGGATCTGCGGATCCCGAAGCTGCGTCAGGGCAGCTTCTTTCCGTCTCTGCTGGAGCGGCGGCGCCGTATCGACCAAGCCTTGTTCGCGGTCGTCATGGAGGCCTATGTTCACGGCGTCAGCACTAGGAAGGTCGACGACTTGGTGCGGGCGCTGGGCGCCGACACGGGCATCTCCAAGTCCGAGGTCTCCCGGATCTGTGCTGATTTGGATGAGGACGTCGCCGCGTTCACCAACAGGTCGTTGACCACCACGACGTATCCGTACGTGTTCGTCGATGCCACCTACTGCAAAGCCAGGGTCGGCCGGCAAGTCGTGTCCCAAGCGATCGTGGTCGCGGTCGGTGTCGCAGCTGACGGACGACGTGAGGTCCTGGGCTTCGACGTCGGGGATACCGAGTCCGAACCGTTCTGGACCGACTTCTTCCGCTCGCTGAAAGCCCGTGGCCTGTCCGGAGTCCGGCTCGTGGTCTCCGACGCGCACAGCGGACTGGTGGCCGCCATCGGCACCTGTTTCCAGGGCACAGCTTGGCAACGATGCCGCGTCCACTTCATGCGCAACGTCCTGGCAAAGGTTCCCAAGGTTGCCGCCCCGATGGTCGCCGCGATCATCCGCACGATCTTCGTGCCGCGCGGCAAACGTGAACTCGTGCACGGCCAGTTCGACGAGGTCGTGGCCATGCTGACCCGCTCCCACCCAGCCGTCGCCGAGATGCTCGACGAAGCCCGCGAGGACCTACTGGCGTTCACCGAGTTCCCGCCAGCGCACTGGCAGCAGATCTGGTCGACCAACCCGCTGGAACGGCAGAACAAAGAGATCAAACGCCGCACCAACGTCGTCGGCGTCTTCCCCAACCCCGCAGCCCTGCTACGCCTGGCCGGCCACGTCCTGATCGAACAGCACGACGAATGGAACAGCGCCGACCGACGCTACTTCAGCGAGAACTCAATGAAGCTCATCGGCACCAACTTCGAGGAGGTCAACATCGCCGCCATCGACGCGGCCTAGACTCACAACCACTGACCCGCACGGTGTCGAGAAACTCCACCACACAGCGGGACGTCACCC
>NZ_JAUZVI010000026.1:0-1401 GCF_031844485.1 Nocardioides sp. AE5 | reverse complement strand
GAGGAGAGTCCCCTGGAGTGGTGGGGTTTGAAGGTCAACGGCGGGGCTGCGTGACGTAGGCGGCCATCGGCGGGATCTTCGGTGTGAAACCGCGAAGAGACACACACTGAAGGAGACCCAGCCGATGGCCTTGTCCCAGTCTGCCCTGTCCGAACTGCTGGATGCGTTCCGTGCCGGTGATGGCGTGGATCTGGTCCGTGAGTCGGTGCACATGGTGATGCAGGAGCTGATCGAAGCCGAAGCCACCGAGCGCATCGGAGCCGGCCGTTATGAGCGCTCCGAGGACCGCATTACCGAGCGCAACGGCTCTCGTCCACGCCTGGTGACCACCCAGGCCGGGGACGTGCAGCTGCGGATCCCGAAACTACGGAAGGGCTCGTTCTTTCCCTCGATCCTCGAGCCACGCCGCCGGATCGACCGGGCGCTGTACGCGGTGGTGATGGAGGCCTACGTACACGGGGTCTCGACCCGCAGCGTCGACGACCTGGTCGAGGCGATGGGCGCCGACTCCGGGATCAGCAAGTCCGAGGTCTCCCGGATCTGTGCCGGGCTGGACGAGGTGGTCGGCGCGTTCTGCACCCGGACCCTGGACCATGTCGAGTTCCCCTACGTCTACCTGGATGCGACCTACCTGCACGTGCGCAACCAGACCAGCCAGGTCGTGTCGATGGCGGTCGTGGTCGCCACCGGTGTGACCGCCACCGGGCAGCGGGAGATCCTCGGCCTGGACGTGGGCGACAGCGAGGACGAGGTCTTCTGGAAGGGCTGCATGACCAGCCTCAAGCAACGCGGCCTGACCGGCGTGCGGCTGGTGATCTCTGACCAGCACTCCGGGCTCGTGAAAGCGCTGCGGCGCTGCTTCCAGGGCACCGCGCACCAGCGGTGTCGGGTGCATTTCGCCCGCAACCTGCTCGCCCACGTGCCCAAGGGCCAGGGTGACTACGTCGCGGCCGCGTTCCGCGCGATCTTCGCCCACGCCAAGCCCGAGGAGGTCGACGCGGCCTGGGAGAAGACCCGAGACGAGTTCGCTGCCCGGTTCCCCAAGCTCGGCCCGCTGATGGACGAGGCCAAGGCCGAGGTGCTGGCGTTCACCGCCTTCCCCCGCGCGCACTGGCGCAAGATCTGGTCCACCAACCCGCTCGAGCGGGTAAACAAGGAGATCAAGCGTCGCTCGCGGGTGGTCGGAATTTTCCCCAATTCCGCGGCCGTGATCCGGCTCGTCGGAGCCGTGCTGATCGACATGCACGACGAGTGGATCGCCGGCGACCGCCGCTACCTGTCCGAAGGCTCGATGGCCAAGCTCTACGAGCTCAGCGATAATGGAGACACCGCCGCCATCGAAAGCGGCGAGTAGGCACCGAGGATCACCTCAAAGCCCACCACCCCGCGGGACTCTGCCCT
>NZ_JAUZVI010000025.1:0-1411 GCF_031844485.1 Nocardioides sp. AE5 | reverse complement strand
TTGATGATGGGAACCGCCCCGATCGTCGTGCCTCTGGGTCCGACTGTCGCCCTGCTGGGTTGACCATCAATTGATCCGGCCGGCGGTCGGGGCACCGCTCGCCGGCCGGGCGGACATGACCTAATAAGAGCCTGGCAAGCGCCTCATCAATGTCCTGTCTGCCGCCCGACCGGCGTCGACCAACCGAATCGACACGGAAGGCATCTCCATCATGACAGCGACCGGCCACCAGGCCATCGTCACGCTCGGCGTCCTCGGGGGCATCGACACCCACGCCGACACCATCCACGTCGCCGCAATCGACACCCTTGGCCGCGAACTCGGTGACAGCGAGTTCCCCACCACGCCAGCGGGCTACCAGCGAGCTCTGGAGTTCCTCACCGGGCACGGGGACCTGCAGTGCATCGGCATCGAGGGCACCAGCTCCTACGGCGCCGGAATCACCACGGCTGCCCGTGCACTCGGGCACGAGGTCCGCGAAGTCATCCGGCCACAGCGAACCGTGCGACGGATGCACGGCAAGTCCGACCCCATCGACGCCTACCAGGCCGCCCGCGCGGTCCTGTCCGGGCAGGCCCGCACGATGCCCAAGACCGACGACGTCGACGCTATCCGCGCACTGCTCATCGCCCGACGATCGGCAGCCAAAGCCCGCACCGCAGCGATGAACCAAATCCACGACATGCTCGTCACCGCACCCGTGGCCGTGCGGGAGAAGTACCGGCCGATGACCGCGAAGAAGCTCGTCGACACGCTCGCTTCCTGCCGACCCGCGAGACAGGCCGGCGTCGTCCTCGCGGTGTTGACGGCGCTGAAGATGCTCGCCCAGCGACACCAGTTCCTCACCAGGCAGACCGTCGAACTCGAGAACCAGCTACGGGAGCTGATCACCGCCACGAACATGGCGTTGCTGTCCGCCAAGGGCGTCGGGCCGGTCACTGCAGCACAACTGCTCGTCACCGCCGGCGGGCACCCCGAACGGCTGGCGAGCGAGGGCTCCTTCGCAGCCCTGTGCGGCACGGCACCGGTGCCAGCGTCCTCGGGCAAGACCAATCGCTACCGACTGTCACGCGGCGGCGATCGTTACGCAAACTCCGCCCTGCACACCATCGCCACCGTGAGAATGTCCAGCGACGCCAAAACCAAGGCGTTCGTCGCAGCACAGCGCGAGAAGGGCCGGAGCAAACCCGAGATCCACCGCATCCTCAAGCGCGCGATCGCCCGCGAGATCTACAAACTGCTCTGCCGACCCAACTCCGTCGCCGGCATCGATGACCTACGACGCACCCGGCAACAGAAGAACCTGCCCCTACGCAAGGTCGTCGAAGCCCTGGGCACCAGCCAGATCCACGTCAGTCGCATCGAACGCGGACTGACCCACGACCGGGAGTTCACCGACCGCTACCGAAAT
>NZ_JAUZVI010000024.1:0-1461 GCF_031844485.1 Nocardioides sp. AE5 | reverse complement strand
TTAGGGTGGGCGCCATGAGCACCTACACCGGAGACGTCGCCGTCGGCGGGCCCGCCCAGGTCCGGGAACTCGCCGGCCTCACCATCACCAAGCTCGCGGTGGACGAGAAGATGGCCAACAATGCCTACCTGTTGACCTGTCGCGCCACCGGCGAGCGGCTGCTGGTCGACGCCGCGGACGACGCGGCAGCGCTGCTGGACCTGATCGGCGGCGATCTGGCCGCGATCGTCACGACCCACCAGCACTGGGACCACCACCGGGCGCTGGCCGAGGTCGTCGCCGCCACCGGCGCTCCGGTGTACGCCGGGGAGCCCGACGCGGACGCGATCACCGAGCAGACCGGCGCACCCGTGGCGCGGCGGTTGAAGCACGGCGACACCGTGGCGGTCGGTGAGGTCGAACTGTCGGTCATCGCAATCGCCGGGCACACCCCCGGCTCGGTGGTGCTGGTGTACGACGACCCGGACGGCCACCCGCATGCCTTCACCGGGGACACCCTCTTCCCCGGCGGGGTCGGCGCGACCTTCGGTGACGCCGACGCGTTCGCGCAGCTCATCGACGACGTGGAGACAAGGATCTTCGGCACGCTGCCCGACGACACCTGGTTCTATCCCGGCCACGGCAAGGACGGGGTGCTCGGCAACGAGCGGCCGCACCTGGCCGAGTGGCGCGAGCGCGGCTGGTAGCAGTTTGCCGCTGCGGGGCCCGATCAGGTCGTGCATCCGCATCGGCGCTACTCGTGGAGCGTGGTGAGCCACCGCTCGAAGGACCGTACGAAATCGGTGTGGCTGGCAACCATGGCACCGACATCGCCGGGCACCCGCAGGACGTGATCGCCTGCCACGACCAGGCTTTTGCCCGGCAATGCGCCGAGCACATCACGGTCCAGGAATGGGTCTTCCGAACCGATGACCACGTATTGCGAGGCGGGATACGAGAGTAGCGGCTTGGCTGCGTCTGGGTCGGCCAGCAGGGGCGTCAGCCATGCCGCGTCGTAGCCACGTTCAGATGCACGAGTGGCTGCCAGCGTCCCGAGGGACTTCGCGACGACGAGCACACGGCCCGGGTACCCCTCGACGGCAGCGTCGAGTTGATCCCCAACCCACTCGATCTCATCGGAGTGAGTGCCTCGCTCTGGAGCAGCCCACCAGACCTGGCGCACATCCCAGCGGTGTGTGAGGGTCGCCTGAGTCGCGAAGAACAACAAGGGCCCGTCGGGCGTGTACTGCCTGCCGGGCAGGATGATGCAGCGACCGACGCTTTCACCCTCTGCGGGGTAGTCGACGTATCGGGGTCATGGCGTCACTCTCCTCCTTCCCCTCTTCCTGGGTCAACGCGCTCAACCCGTACGCAATCGGGCGATCTCGCCTCGGAACGCTGCGTCGGAGAAAGCTCAGCCGGGTGGCCAAGGACGACCGACTGCACGACGCGTTCGGTCGCCGGCCGTAATCCAGAAGGAGC
>NZ_JAUZVI010000023.1:0-1653 GCF_031844485.1 Nocardioides sp. AE5 | reverse complement strand
CCCTGATCCGCCATTGTCGTTGGGCTGGGTGAGCGTGGCGTAGAACGAGAATGCCCTCCTGAGCAGGGAGGATGTCGATTGCGACGTCAACAACCCACTGCTCAAGAGGGGCACCTCGTAAGTGAAACCTTCTCACAAGATCCGCCCTGTTTTCGACGACCCGAACGTGGTGTCGACCGCTGGGCTTGTCCCTGCTCTTCGCCTGGCGGAGTCGGCTGGTCTGTACGAGCTGCTCGAGGGGTTGTCGGTGCCCTCGGCAAACGCGGCGGCGAAGACTGCCGCGATCCTGGGCGGGATGCTGGCCGGGGCCGATTCCATCGAGGATCTCGACTTGCTGCGTCACGGCGGGATGAGCAAGCTGTTCACCGGCCTCCGTGCGGCCACGACGTTGGGCACGTTCCTGAGGTCCTTCACCCACGGGCACGTGCAGCAGCTCGGCAAGGTCAACACCGGCCTGTTGGCTGGACTCACCACGCGGGTGCCCGGGCTGCTCGCCGGCAGCGATGCGGAGGGGATCGCGTTCCTCGATGTCGATGACACGGTGCGTGAGGTCCATGGCTACGCCAAGCAGGGTGCGGCGTTCGGGTACAGCAAGGTCCGTGGCCTCAACATCGCGCTCGCCACGATCTCGACGCCGACCGCGGCACCGGTGATCGCCCAGGCACGTCTTCGCAGGGGCAACACCGCTTCGGCTGCTGGCTGTGGTCGCCTGTTGGCGCAAGCCATCACTACCGCCCGTGCCGCTGGGGTTGCCGGCCGGGTCTTGGCGCGGGCGGACTCGGCCTACTACGGGTGGGCGTTCGTGGGGACCGCGATCCGGCACCAGGCGTGGTTCTCGGTGACCGCTCGGATGACCCCGGCCGTGGTCAAGGCGATCACCAGCATCAAGGAGGGCGCCTGGCGGGCCATCGAGTATCCCAACGCGGTCTGGGAACCAGGTGAGCAACCCGGTGATGGCCATTGGGTTTCTGATGCCGAGGTCGCCGAGATCGACTTCGTCGCGTTCACCGGCCGCCGCAAGACCGAACATGTGCCGTGCCGCCTGGTTGTGCGTCGAGTGAAGCGGCTCCAGCCGCTGGCATCCGACGGCACCGCGCAGGGTGAACTGTTCGCGACCTACCGCCACCACGCGTTCATCACCAACAGCACCCTGTCGGTCATCGAGGCCGATCAGCGTCACCGCGACCACGCCCTGGTCGAACAAGTCATCGCGGAGTTGAAGGACAACGCGCTCGCGCACCTTCCGTCGGGGAAGTACGCAGCCAACGCTGCCTGGGTCTCTTGTGCAGTGATCGCGTTCAACATCGCCCGTGCCACAGCGGTCACCGCCGACATGCGCACCGCGCGCTGGGCGACCCTGCGGGAGAAACTCATCAACATCCCCGCCCGGATCGCCAACACCAGCCGCAGGCTCGACCTACACCTGCCCGAACACTGGCCCTGGGCACGCTCGTGGATGTTGCTGTGGTCGGTCGCGACCAGCCCACCCACCGCTGACCCCACCTGACCACCCAGCCCCCGAAGGGCGCTACCCGAGGACCTCAAAGTGGAAGAGCCGGCGACGACCGGCGGCCCCACCACGCCCACTTCCGCGACACCCAGCCAGACCCACCCGAATCACCAATCAGAAATCACCGATGGCGGATCAGGGCT
>NZ_JAUZVI010000022.1:0-5350 GCF_031844485.1 Nocardioides sp. AE5 | reverse complement strand
TCAGACCGGCACCGCAGGGATCACGCCTGACCCGTCGGAGGCGACCAGGGACATTCCGGTCGCCTATGGCAACGGCTGCCACCAGGACCAGGTGGACAGCACCGCGATCATGTGTGAATACGGCGACCTCGACTCCGAGATGGACATCGTCGTCGTCGGCGATTCGAAGATCCTGCAATACCAGAGCCCGCTGACCCGGATCGCCGAGGAAGAGGGCTGGCACGTCCACTCGTTCACCAAGTCCGCGTGCGGCTTCCACGACGGCATGCAGGTCCGCAAGGGCCAGCCCTACACGAGTTGCGCCGAGTGGAACCAGAACGTGCTCGCTGCAGTGATCGACCTCGACCCCGACCTGGTGATCACCTCACAAGGGGCGCCGACCGCGCTGAGCGACATCACGGATCCGTCCACCCTCGACCCCGAGACGATGGTCCAGGCCATTGCCAGTCGCTGGCAGGAACTCGACGACGCCGGCATCCCCGTCGCCGCCATCGTCGACAACCCCAGGCCACCCGTCACCGTCCATGAGTGTGTTGTCGAGCATTCCGATGACCTCACCGCCTGCTCCTTCGACCAGGCTGATGGCGAGTCGCAGAGCGGTGGACTCGCCCAGGCGGCCGCCGCAGGGCTGGTGGACAACGTGACCCTGATCGACCTTATCGACCTGGTCTGCCCCGACGGGGTCTGTGTGCCCGTGATCGACGACGTACTGGTCTATCGCACGGGTTCGCACCTGACCGACACCTATGCGCTCAGCCTCACCGAGCCCCTCAGGGAGCGCTTGGTCCCGGTCGTCCAGGGCCTGCGCTGACCTGACGTCAGGTCACTGCGGAAGCAGTGTGCCGCTCTCCTGGTGGGCCCGGACCCACCAGGCACGGGTGTGCCACTGCGGCGGCGCCTGGATCATCGCGAGGTGAGCGATCCCCGCGGTGTCGGGGAGCCCGGCCAACTGCGTGCGGGAGCAGGCCCATGCCAGGCCGTCGCGACAGACCAGGACGGCCGTGACGCACTCCGGGACCGTGTCGACCAGGGCCTGGTCGACACGCTCGTCCTCCAGCAGTGCCTCGTGACCACGCAGCCAGGCACCCACGTCCTCCGCGCCGCCTGGCGAGAAGAGGACCGTCACCTGGTCGGCACGCTCGCCGTCGGCCGCGGCCCGCAACGGCACCGAGCGCACCTGCCACGGCTGGTTCGCCTCCACCTGCAACGGCGCACCCCGGTGGGGGGCGCGGCGCAACTGCACGGCCAGCGGCGGCACGTCGTGCATCGCGCCACCCGGATCCGCGAGGTCCCGGGGAGCGCCGGCAGCGCATGGCTCCGGCGTACGCAGGCTGCGCAGGCGTTCCACGAACGACGCGTGGCCATACCGCTCCTGGACCATCGCGAGCGTCCGCGCCACACGGGCATGGTAGGCATCCTCGTCCGAGACATAACGGGCGATCAGTTCCTGCGCCTCGCCGGGCAGTGCGTAGTCGAAGAGGTCCCCGAACGTCTCGCGGTGCTTGGGATGGGCGATGGTGAGGACACCACTGGCGGCGGCCTCGAGCAGGACGCGTCCGAACGCCTCGTGCGCGTCGGGGTTGTCCAGGTAGAGGAAGAAGTCCAGGTCGGCCAGGAACCGCTGCGGTCGCATCGCCTCCTGGGCGAAGAGTTCCCAGTTGTCGGGAATCCCCGGAGCTCCCGACGGATCGTCCTCGGCCAGTGCCGCCACCGTCTTCGTCGCGCCCATCATCCGGACTCGGTAGCCGTCGCCGAACGCATAGCCGCGGAGCAACTCGGCGTACGTCGTGGGGAACTTGATCCGGTTGTCCCGCGAATAGCGCCCCACCCGTACGCCGCCGGTGAAGCGCTTGCCGGGCTTGCGCTGCCAGTCCGCGACGTCGATCAACCCCGGGTTGTCCCACCCGGTGACCCTGGTCCCCGGCGCCTCCCGGAGCACGGCCGCACGCACCGTCGGGCCCTGCGGGATCCAGGTGGCTGGGACGCCGAACATCTCCTCCGCCCGATCGGAGACGTCGCGGACCGAGTAGCGCCGGTCGCTGCCGTCCGGCTCGGCGGGCGCCTGGTTGGCGACGATGCACAGCGACCGCACGGAGGCCGTGGTGCCCACCGCAGGGGGATACTGCAGCACGGGGGGATAGCGGACCAGGAGCATGTCGATCTCGACATCGTCATCGGGCTGGATCCACTCGACGCTCCCGTCCCGGACCAGGTCCATGATCGGTGCGCACAGGCCCTTGTCATAGATCGTCATGAAGCGGAACGCCTCGAGGTGCATGATCGCGACCCGCATGCCTGCCTGGCGGGCCGCGCGGATCTCCTCGATCATGGAGCGCTGCGGTCCGCCGTACGCCCGCCAGTCGCCGGCGAGGCAGAGGTCGAAGCGGGCCCGGTGCCCGTCGCCGAGGAGGTCCTTGCGCCAGCGCCGTGGCTCCGGGAACCGCCGGGGCAGCGTCGGATCCAGGAACGGAGATGCCTTGCCTGCCGCGATCTGCTTGTGCCACCCGACGTAGGCCCCGCGATAGGCGCGCCTGCTGGGATGGCGCCAACCGTAGGAGAACTCCGCGGAGGAGAGGGTCAGGCCGGAACGAGCCAGCGTCAGCACCAGGGGCAGCACGTGGACCCTGGTCGCGAAGGCCGCCTCGATCCGGTTCGCGAACTCGGTGTCGGCTCCCTTGCGCGTCGGGTCGAAGAAGCCTATCCGGGAGACCACCGGTGCCCGGCGGAACATCAGTGAGGTGGCGACGCCGTCGACCGGCCGATAGCCGGGCCGGTTGAACTCGAGGAGCGGGCTCACCCGCGAGCCGAGGCTGGAGACCGCGACCCGGGCATCGTCGTCGAGCAGGGCACGGGCGCTGCGCTCGAGGGCCTGCGGATGCAGGTAGTCATCGGAGTCGAGGAAGGTGCACAGTTCGCCTGCGGCCTGGCGCAGCGCGGTGTTGCGGGCCCGGTAGGTGCCCCCGTTGATCGCCTTGCGGATCACCCGCACCCGGGGATCCATCCGCGCCACGGCGCTGAGGTAGTCCTCGTGCTCCGGCTCCGAGGCATCGTCGACGACCAGGAGTTCCCACTCCTGCCAACTCTGCTCGATGATCGACCTCACTGCGGTCAGCAGTGGCTTGCCCGGGCGGAAACAGCTCATGATCACCGTGATCAGCGGCTGCGGGCCCGGGGCGGGGGAGACGCTGGGAGCACACAGCAGGTCCAGCGGCGCATCTCCCGGTGCCCCGTCGCGCAGGACGAGCGGAGCCAGGTCCGCGTTGCCCGGGCCCCCAAAGCCCAGCACCTCGTTGACGCGAGCCAGCCAGGCCTCCGGTGGCCCCGCCCCGAACAGGTGTGGGTTGGCCAGGTCGGCACGGGCCGCTGCCCTGACCTCATCGGTGACCGCGGCTGCCTCCACCAGGTCTGCGGCGCGGGGGTCACGTGCCATGATCCGCAACTGCAGGAGGAGGTCGCTGGCGATCGGTTCCTGCTCGGCCAGGTCTCCCGCTGCCAGGGCACGCTCCAGGAGTACGGCGCCCCGCCGGAGGTCATCCGGACGCCCCTCCTGCAGGGCGAGGACCCTGGCGAACCAGACCAGACGACGTACGTCCATCCCGGCCTCGACGCGGACGTCGCCCGGCGTGTCCGCCCAGGCACAGAGGTCCTCCGGCCAGTGCCCCGGCCAGGCCAGCTCGGCCAGGATCTCGCGGGCGTGGATCGACCGGGTCCGCAGTGCCGTCCTGACCAGCGCCCCACCGGTCAGGGAGACCCGCGCGGCGTGGTCACGGGCAGCCGCGCGCCGCAACTCAGGCGGTTCCGCGGCGGGAGCAGTGTCACCCATCGGCAGTCGGGTCAGCCCGGGGGCGCTCCACAGCCTGCTCGATCGAGCCCTGGAGGCGATCCAACCGGCCGACGAGTTGTGCGTTGAGGATCTGGGTCGCGGCGACGAGCGCCTCCAGTTCCTTGAGCGTGGTCGTGTAGCGCTCGCCCGACGCACCCAGTTCGCGTCGTACCTCGCGCCGGGTCTCCCGGGCGAGCAGGCGCATCCGACGGTCCACGTCGAGCGCCGCCAGCAGGGCAGCGCCTGCCAGGCCGCAGATCGCCGTGACGGCGAGCCACCACGCCTCGAGGAGCGCCGCTACCAGCGTCACGACAGTCAGTACGACGACGATTGCCGCCGCCACGATAACGCTTCTCGACCGCACCTGCACGCACTCCCGTTCGGCTCCGACTCAGGCCCGCAGTGGACGCTCCGGATGCTATCCGAGGAAGGAGTCGCCCGGGTGTATCGCCTCGCGGCAACCGCCCCCACGATGGGCGCCGTGCTCTACGCTGTGGGGCACACCGCCGAGATCATCAGGAGAGCCATGCAGTTGGGCAGAGTGCGGGTCGTCGGTTGGCTGGTCCTCGCGGTCGCACTGGTCGCCACCATCGTCTTCCTGGTCAGGTCCCACCTCACCCTGGCCGGCATCGTCGCAGCGGTGACCCTGGCCCTCGTTGGCGCGGTGATCGTCGACCTCCGCAAGCGGATCGCCGACCTGACCCGGACCACCAATCTGCTCGCCGCATCCGTGGAGGACATGCGGACCGAAGCAGCAGCAGCGGCGGCGGCCCAGCAGGTCACCCAGCCCCCCGCGCCCACCAGCCCGGCGCAGGGGACGAAGAAGCCCGTTGCGCTCAGTCGCGCCACCAGGGAATCCCTGATCCGCCAGATCGGCTGGAACACGCGCGAGCAACTCCGCGACCTCGAGGCGTTCGCCTACCTGAACGCCAAGGTGACCCCCCGTGCCCTGATGCCGGCACTGGGCCGATGGGCCATCAACACCCGCAGCATGGCGCGGCTGGCGGACCTGCTCGCCGAGACCCGTCCCCACACCGTGCTGGAACTCGGCGGCGGTGCCTCGACGATCTGGATGGGCTACCTGGTCGAAGGCTCCGGCGGACGGATCGTCAGCGTCGACCACAGCGCCGAGTTCATCGAGTTCACCCGCGCGGACGTCACCAGGCACTCCCTCCAGGAGACGGTCGAGACCCGCCACGCCCCGTTGGCGCCGTTGTCCACCGCGCCCGACAGCCCGGACTGGTATGACACCGCCGCCTTCGCCGACCTCAGTGCCGTCGACCTGCTCGTGGTCGACGGACCTCCCGGGACCACCGGCCCCCGGGCCCGCCAGCCCGCCCTGCCGGCGCTGTGGGACCGGCTCGCCCCGGGTGCCCACATCGTCCTGGACGACATGCACCGCGACGAGGAGAAGGCCACCGTGGACGAGTGGTCCCAGCGGTTCAACCTGACCGTGATCGACCCCGGCACCACCGGCATCGCCATCCTCCGCGCACCGTGAGTTCGGGTGTGCGTCGTCCGGCGGGT
>NZ_JAUZVI010000021.1:0-6490 GCF_031844485.1 Nocardioides sp. AE5 | reverse complement strand
CCGCGGGCTCGTCCACGGTCCCGGTGCCGACACGGCGGCTGATCCAGCTGCCCCACAGCGCGGCGAAGAGGAACATGATCAGGCTGTAGACGGCAGCCGGAATCGAGATCTCGACGCTGTCGAGCACCTCGACGGCGACGAAGATGGCCAGGGTCGAGTTGTGCACCCCGATCTCCATGGACGAGGCGATCGCCTGGCCCTCGACGATGCCGAAGGCGCGAGGCACGGCGTACCCGATCAACAGGCTCATCGCGCAGAAGATGGCCGCGGCCACGCCGACCTTGGCGAGGTAGTCGGCGACGTTCTCGCGCTGGTCGATCAGGATGCCGATGATCAGCACCGCCAGGATGACCGCGGATCCGATCCGCACCGGCCGATCCATGGCCGCTGCGAAGTCCGGCCGCTTTGCGCGGATCAACATGCCGACGCCGACCGGGACCAGGATCAGCGCGAAGACCTTGAGCACCTCGACCAGCGGCATCGAGACGGTGTCGCCGCGGTCATACCAGGAGATCGCCAGACCGGTGATCACCGGCAGGGTGAGGATCGCGATGATCGAGTTGAGCGCGGTGAGGGTGATGTTGAGGGCGACGTCCCCGCGGAAGAGATGGCTGAAGAGGGCGGCCGTGGTGCCGCCGGGGGAGGCGGCAAGCAGCAGCATGCCGATGCCGAGCAGGGGTGGCAGGTCGAGGACCACGACCAGGCCGAAGCACAACGCAGGCAGGAGCAGCAACTGGCAGGCCAGTGCGATCGCCACGGCCTTGGGATGGCGGGCGATCCGGCCGAAGTCCGCGACGGTCAGGCCCAGGCCGAGGCCGAGCATGATGATGCCGAGTGCGATTGGCAGTCCGACGGTGGTCAGCGCTGAGTCCATGGCCAGACACTAGGGCACGGTGCGCCGGTCGGGGATGGGGTCGCGCGACCACTTTTCGGCAGATGCCGACGCCCTCAGCGGCGCGGTGTCACTCCCACTGCCAGGAGTCGAGGATCTGCTTGGCGACGGCCAGGGAGGGATCCTCCTCGGCGTACGTGGTCAGCACGATGCTCACCGCGCGGCCGTCGACGATCAGCAGCCAGCCGAACTGGATGGCGGTCACGTTCCCGGTCGGTGGGTGGTCGATGCGGACCCGGACCGCCGGCTCGCCGTCGACAGTGGTGTCCGGCAGGTCCGTGACCTGACGGGTGGTGTCGCCGCCGGTGAGAGTCGCCTTCCAGGTCTCCTTGAGTTCCTCGGCGGTGGCGAACCCGAAGGTGGAACCCAGTTCCACCATCAGGTGCATCCGCGACGAATAGACGCCAGACCCGTCACCGGAAATGGTGTCGACGGTGGGTTGCCCGGTGAGGTCGTCGGTGACGTCGTTCCACCCGTCGGGCATCGCATAGCTGTAGAAGGCGCCCGTCATCCGCCCATCGGTCGGGCCGGACGTGTTCTTCTCGGTCGGCTCGTCGCTGGTCGACGGGCTCGAGGAGGCCTGGGTGGTGTTCTCGGTGCCGGCGACGGTGTCGTCATCGTCGCCGGTGAGCGTGACGACCAGGGCGACGGCGACGGCAGTCACGACGAGGACCAGCGCGACGATCGCAGCGATCAGTCCGGCGCGCCCGCTCTTCGGCGGCGGCCCACCCGGCCCGGCCGGATAGCCACCGGGTCCGCTCGCATAACTGCCCGGCCCGCCGGGATAGCTCCCCGGGCCAGTGGCATAGGACTGCGGGCCGTTCGGATAGGAGCCCGGTCCCCAGCCATTCGGCGGGGGTTGGTTGGTGCTCATCGTCGCTCCTGGGCGTGGTCGGGGGAGGAGAACGGGTGCCGAAGGGGGGACTTGAACCCCCACGCCCTAGAGCACAGGTACCTAAAACCTGCGTGTCTGCCAATTCCACCACTTCGGCTCGCGGGGAAGTCTAGTGGCAGCGCCCCACCGCCAGAGAGTTGTGGTGTCGGTTGCTGTCACCACATGACAGCAGCCGACATGACAGTGACCGATCAGGCAGCCAGGCCCAGGTCGCGGTGCAGCTTGGCGACGTGGCCGGTGGCCTTGACGTTGTATTGCGCCAGGGCGACCTTGCCCTCCTCGTCGACGACGACCGTGGAGCGGATGACACCCTCGATGACCTTGCCGTAGAGCTTCTTCTCGCCGAACGCGGCGTACGCCGTGAGCACGGCCTTGTCGGGGTCGGAGAGCAGCGTGATGGTCAGCCCGTCGCGCTCGCGGAACTTCGCCAGCTTCTCCGGCTTGTCGGGGGAGATGCCGATGACGTCATAGCCGGCGGCCTGCAGCGAGTTGAGCGAGTCGGTGAAGTCGCAGGCCTGCTTGGTGCAGCCGGGGGTCATCGCGGCGGGGTAGAAGTAGACGATCACCTTGCGGCCGCGGTAATCGGCCAGGGAGACCTCCTCGCCGGTGTCGGAGAGCAGGGTGAAGTCGGGGGCGGTGTCGCCGGGGGTGAGGCGCTCGGCCATGGCTGGTTCTCCTCGTCACTGGGGGTGGTGTGCACCCTAGCCAGTGGCCGGCGGGCGGTCGGGGTTCGGGTGGTGGGGGCGAGGATTGGTAGCCTTCCGCAGTGACCCACCCCGGCGAACCAGGAGATTGAGCGTGGCACAGGAGATCAGCGCGATCGAGTCCGACCTCGAGGAGACCCGCGAGCGCCTGGCCCAGACCATCGACCAGCTCGTCTACCGGGTGCACCCCAAGACGATCGTCAGCCGCGAGATCGCCGCGGTGAAGGCCCACTTCGTTGACCAGAACACCGGTGCCCCGCGCACCGACAACATCCTCAAGGTCGTCGGCGGCGTGGTCGGCGTGGTGGCCCTCTTCGTGGTCGTGCGCAAGGTCGCCAGCTGAACAGTGAGTGACAAGACCCCGATCAAGATGCTCCACGACCGGATCCTGGTCGAGCTCGACGACGACTCCGGGGAGCGCCGTTCGTCCGGTGGCATAGTGATCCCGGCGACCGCCGACATGGGTGGGCGTCGCCTGGCCTGGTCGAAGGTCGTCGGCGTCGGTCCGCACGCCCGCGCAGTCGAAGTGGGGGACCGGGTGCTCTTCGACCCGGTGGAGAAGGCCGAGGTCGAGGTGAACGGCGACGTGTACGTCGTGATGCGTGAGCGTGACATCCATGCGGTCGCCGCCCAGCGGCTCGCTGACGAGTCGACCGGCCTCTACCTCTGAATGTGACCCGCGTAACCCTCCTTGCGACACCCTCGTTGTTGCACCATGCACCTTCGTCGTCGCGTTCGAGGTTCGTTGCTGTGCGCTGCTGCCGCCGTACTGGTGGTGCCGCTGTTGGCCTCCGGGCCGGGGGCTGCTGACGAGCCGGACCCGTCGGGGCCGCGCTATTCCGCGACCATCACCACGACCGAGCATGGGATCCCGCACATCGTCGCCGACGACTGGGGCTCACTCGGGTTCGGCAGTGGTTATGCCGCGGCAGGCGCATCGACCTGCACCCTGGCCGACACCCTGATCACCGGTCGTGGCCAGCGCTCCCTCTACTTCGGCGAGGGCACCTATGACGACCAGGTGGCGATGAACGGCACCAACCTCCAGGTGGACGCACTGGTGACCGACCTGCGCAACCGCAAGGTCGTCGAGTCGCTCCTGGCCGATCCGGTGCGCGGGCCAAGCGACCGGGTCAAGGAGATGGTCGAGGGATACACGGCCGGGCTGAACCAGTGGCTGGCCGAGACCGGACCCGACGGCGTCACCGACCCGGAGTGCCGGGGTGCGGCGTACCTTGCGACCGAGGCGACGGCGCTGGACCTGTGGTACGGCGTCTACCTGGCCAACATCATGGCCTCGACCGGGCACTTCACCGCGCAGATCGTCGACGCGGCGCCGGCCACCCTGCTCGACCCGGGGTTGCCGCAGGTGCCTGGTCTGCCGAAGGTGCCCACGCCGCAGGACCTGTTGGATGCGCTGGCCGGGCTCGACCAGGACGCGCTGCTGGCGGCGCTCGGCAAGGATCCGGCTGCCTCCTTCGGCTCCAACGCCACCGCGGTCGGTGGTGACAAGTCGGCCAACGGTCGCGGCATGTTGCTGGGCAACCCGCACTTCCCGTGGTTGGGCCGCTACCGGTTCACCCAACAGCACCTGACCATCCCCGGTGAGTACGACGTGGCGGGAGCGTCGCTGATCGGCTCGCCGGTGGTGAACATCGGCTTCAACTCGGACGTGGCGTGGAGCCACACCGTCTCCACGGCGTACCGCTTCACGCCGTACGAATACGTGACCCTGCCCGGGACGCTCTTCTACTTCGGCAGCAAGGGACTGACCAAGCTGGAGAAGCGGACCGTCGAGGTGCAGGTGCGCCAGGACGACGGCACCGTCGCCACGGTCAACGAGGACCTCTACCGCACCACCGAGGGCTATGTGATCGATGCGCCGGACATGCTGATGCCGTGGGGGCTGGCGACCCTGTGGGCGATCCGGGACGCCAACGCGGAGCAGTTGCGCACGCTGGACACATTCCTCGACATGGGTGGCGCGACCGATGTGGCGGACCTGATCCGGCGCCAGGACGCCGGGGGAGGGATCCCGTGGGTGAACACCATCGCGGCCGACCGCAACGGTGACGTGGTCTATGCGGACCACTCGGTGGTGCCGAACGTGTCGAACGCGAAGATCAACCGGTGCCTGACCCCGGTGGGGAGCCTGCTGCTGATGGCGGCGGGGCTGCCGGGGCTCAACGGGGCGATGGCAGGCAAGCAGTGCGCATGGGGCAACGAGCCGGGGGTGCGGCCCGGCGCAATGGGGCCCGATGACCTGCCGGTCACGTTCCGACGCGACTGGGTGATGAACGCGAACGACTCCTACTGGCTACCCAACCCGGCCGAGCGGCTGGAGGGCTATTCGAAGATCATCGGTTGCGAAGGGTGCGAGCGGAGCATGCGCACCCGGATGGTCAACGCCTATCCGGCCGAGGCGCTGGCGGACGGCGGCACGCTCGACTTCGACGAGTTCTCGTCCTTCCAGTTCCAGAACAGGGTCTATGCCGCGGAGGTGATGCGCGTCGACGGTGCGCTGGACGATGCCTGCCGGGCAGCGGGTGGGACCACCGCGTGTGACGTGCTGGCCGCGTGGGACGGACACAGCGACGCGGACTCGGTGGGCACGCACATCTTCGAGGCGTTCGTGGAGCGGCTGCCGACCTCCGGGGTGTGGGAGGTGCCGTTCTCTGCGGACGACCCGCTGAACACACCCCGCGGGCTGAAGCGGAACGATCCCAAGGTGGTCAAGGCGATGGCCGGGGCACTGGACGAGCTCGAGGCGGACGGCGTACCGCTGGATGCGCCCTGGGGCAGTGTCCAGTTCGCGGCCGACCGTGGCGCGGAGGGGATCGGCCTGGGTGGTGGGTCGCACGCGGCTGGCAATGCGAACGTGGTCGCCAGCCGCAATCCGGCGGATGCGTCGGCCGGGAGCCGCCCGGTCACCTATGGCTCCTCGCACATGCAGGCGGTGACGTTCACCGACGCCGGTGTGCTGGCGCGGACGCTGTTGTCCTATGGGCAGTACGAGGATCCGACCTCGCCGTGGACCTCGGACCAGACCGAGTTGTACGCCGCGGAGCAGTGGGTCGCGTTCCCGTTCACGCCGGCGGAGATCGCCGCCCAGCGGGTCTCCACACGCGTGGTGACGGGTGGGTGAGGCCCGGCTGTTGGCGGTGTCGTCGGCATCACGTGCGGATCGGCGAATCTCGATTTCGGTCAGGGGCTGCTGACTGCTAAGGTTGCTCTCGCTCCAAGCGGCATTAGCTCAATTGGCAGAGCAGCTGACTCTTAATCAGCGGGTTCGGGGTTCGAGTCCCTGATGCCGTACAGAACAGACGGAGGCCGGTCCCGATCGGGACCGGCCTCCGCTGCATTTCTCAGGCTTCGTCGGGGGTACGCCGTGGGGCGCCGGGGCCCCTGCCGCGCCCGTGCCCGCGTCGTGGCCGGCGCGGGCGGTCGGACTTCTCGTCGCGGATTTCGCCCAGCGCCTCGCGCAGGCTGAGTCCGCTCTTGTGGATCCGCCAGTTGATCCAGCCGTTGGCGTCGTATCCGTTCAGCGCCTTGCCGGCTCCGGAGGGGGAGTCGTGGAGGGTGCCGTCCTCGAGTTGGATCTGGCCGTCCTCGGTGAGGGTGGCGACGTATTCCTCGCCGGAGCGTGGGCGCGCCCAGACGAGTTCGTCGCCGGCTTCGAGCACTCCGGCCTCCAGCAGGAGGGCCAGGCGGTTGCGCCGGCCGCGGGGACCGTGCCCCTCCGGGCCGCGCCGTCCGTGCCCGTGGCGTCGGCCCTTGCCTCGCGGCTCGGGAGCCTCGGGCAGTTCGAGGAGTCGGCGGAGTACGGCGTTGGGGGTGTCCACGAACGGCTTGGCCTGTTCCTGGAGCTTCTCGTAGACCTCGTGGTCGATCCTGATTGTGGGAGTCATCGCGTTCACCTTTCTCTGCGGCTGACTGGTGATAGTGTTACAGAGAAAAGGATAAAAGACGAGATGGGGGCTTGGGTCTCGCGTCTCGGGC
>NZ_JAUZVI010000020.1:0-14753 GCF_031844485.1 Nocardioides sp. AE5 | reverse complement strand
CTAGGTCGACCCGGACGCCCTCGGGTGAGGTCATCTGGACAACAGTCGCCGCACCCTCCGAGACCGTGCACTGGGCCGTCGGGGCGTCACCGAGGGCAACCTCGAACGCTTGCCCGTCGATCTCGATGGTGCCGCGCGCCTCGCCAGTGGGACTCGTCGTGCCATTGGTTCCAGGCTCCTGAGTGGAGTCAGGGTCGCTGTCCCCGCAGGAGGCCAGCAGCCCGGCCATCAGGGCAACCGTTGCGATGCGTCGCACCATTCGCCTCCTCATGACTGGTACTTGACCTCGTCCGGGCAGATGACTTCGACGGAGATCTCGGCGGTCGGACCGTCCTGCACGGCCCAGGTGCCGGAGACCACCAGTCGACCCGCGCTGAACTCCGCAGAGGCGTCGACGCCCGGCAGCGGATCATGGCTCGCGACCTCCCAGTTGCCGTCGATGGCCGGGTCGGTCAACTCCCCCGACCAGATCCCGGAGCCGGCGAAGCTCAGGTTGTGCCCCTCGTCCGAGACCAGGTTCAACACCGTGGCACCGCCCTTGGTGAGGATGCACACCGGAGGGAGCCCGGCGTCGTCACTGAAGGTGAGGTCGAAGCCCTGGCCATCGATGGTGACCGTTCCGCGGGCCGGACCGGTGACATCGGGCTGTGCGTCATCGGCACCAGCGGCCGGTGCACCTTCATCAGCAGTTGATGGCCCAGACGACGGCTCGGCATCGTCACCGCCACATGCCGTCAACGCAAGGGCCAGCACCGGAGCGAGCACGAGCGCTCGTGCGAGCCGTGTCGGACGTCTGGTCATGGTCATGGCATCCACCTGTTCACTCGCTACCCACGCGCACCGCGACGACAGCCGCGGCATCGTCACCGACTGTCGCCAGGAAGAGGTGCCCGTCGTGGACAGGGCCCAGCCAGTTGGGCGAACCGTAGCCGGGGTGGAGGTCCTCGGGCTCGTGGGCGGCCTGCAGGGCACCGTCGGCGACCTCGATCACGGAAGAGCCGCCGAAGATCGTGTCGAGGACGACTCCATCGACGACCGGTGCCGACGTGGTGGTGTTCCGGAAGCCAGGGAGGGTGAAGCGCCACTCGAGTTCGCCGTCGGCCAGGTCCAGTGCGACCAGCTCACCGCTGCCGTGATGGGCGATCAGGAGGTTGTCCTCGGCGGAGAGCGAGCTGAAGGCGTGTTCGAAGTCCAGGCCGTCCGGGGCGCCGTCGTCGGCGCTCAGGCTGGGCAGCTGCCAGGTCTCGGTGAGTTGGCCGTCGTCGATGCGGAACCCGAAGAGGGTGCCGACGCGGGGTGTGTTGCCGTCCTGGTCGCGCATCGCGACGGCGATGCGATCGTTGCTGGTAACCAGGTGGAGACCATCCGCGACCACGGTCCCCTCGATGCTGACGGCGGAGAGGTCGGCTCCCGTGGCGGGGTCGATGGCTGCGAGCTCGTGGTCCGACCTGGGGCCCCGGACGACGATGAGGCTGCCCTCGGCGTCGGCGATGACGGGCGCCAGGTGCGGGTTGTGGTGCCAGAGCTTCTTGATCGCTCCGCCGGTCGTCTCCCAGCCGCTGAGGTGACCGAGGCTTCCGGGCACGACGACGACGTCTCCGAACGTCTGCATCGCACCGCAGTAGGTCTCCGGCATCCGGGTGCCCGAATCATCGAGGGCGACCACCGCCCCACCATCGGAGAGCAGGGCCAGGGCATTGTGGCTCTGGTCGTTGTGCTCGGTCTCTGCGCCCAGGACCACTGCCAGGTGGTCGTCGCCCGCCGCGGTGATCGAACAGTTGGCCACCACGTCGGGCAGGCGCCAACGCTCCTCGCCGGTGACGGCGTCGAGCGCGACCATGACCGAGCCGCCGTCCGTGACCTTGCCGAAGGCGAACACCATGCCGTCCACCGCGCGCAGCGGGTTCTGGATGGAGGTCCGGGCCACGCCGTCGAGTGGCTGGATCCACGCCGCATCACCCCCGACCGAACCCGTCGCGCCGGTCGCACTGCCCGCTCCGCTCACCTGGGCGATCAGCGCAGCGAGGATGAAGGAGTGGTCCCCGGTCAGCGCGACGTCCAGGATGCAGTTGTCCAGGTCGGTGCCGACCAGACCGGCTGCCCGGCACGCCTTCTCGGCCTCGGCCCGCTCGTCGGGGTTCGCGTCGTCCAGGTTGGCGGGGGCGTAGGGGAAGTCGCGGTCGGTGAAGGTCTCGGTGGACTCTCCGGCTTCGTAGTGGAGGAGTGACTCCTCCTGGGTGACCCGCCAGGTGTCGGCGAACTCGGCATGCACCCGGGCCGGATCCGCGAGCACGGCGGTGTCGAGGACGTCTCCCCCGCGGGCCTTCAGGTCGTTGGCCGGATCGCCGTCGGCATCGCCCAGCAGGCCGGTTGCGCCGGTGGCGCCCGTAGCGACCTGGACCGACAGGCTCGAGCCCGTCAGGCGAACCCAGATCATCGTGTCGTCGGCACCGGCCAGCACGACCATCGACCCGGTCCACAGCATCGACCCGGCACCTACCGGAATCGCCTCGCCGCGGCTGAGCGCACGGGGCTCGTCGTCGATGAACACCGTGATCTCCGGCCCGGCGTGCAAGGACACCGTCGTTCCTCCGAGGTCGACGGCGAGCGCGGTGTTGACCGAGATCCGGTCGGAGTCGCCGTGCGGCTCCTGGCGCACGTGGGCCACGACGGCGTCGGACTGGTGGAGCACGAACTCGCCCACCAACTGGGAGTCGTAGGCCTGGCCGTCGATGGTGCGCAGGTGGACGTCGCCGCCGGACGATCCGCAGTCGCCGGTGCAGGGGTCGGGCGGCTCGTTCTCCAGTTCCAGTGGTACCCACGCGATCAGACCACCTCCGAGGGTGCCTGCGCCAATGAGGACGGCGGCGACGGGGCCACTGAGGGACAGGGCGGCCGCGGCGAGGATGGTTGCCGTACCGCCGGCGAGGAGGCCACCGCCCAAGCCGAGAAACTTGAGCAGCTGGCGCCTCCGCGAGGACCCCTCGACCACCTCGACGGTCGAATCCTCGATCACGCTCGGACCGTCCTGTTCGTCGCCGAGGAACCGGTAGAGGCCCTTGTTCCAGCGATGCACGAAGAGCTCGTGTCCGTCCAGGCCGGCTTCTGCGGCACGGTCCGGATCAGGGGTGGTCTGCAGGAACAGGTAGTGACTGGTCAGGGTGTCACCGGGCGCGATCTCCTTGATGAACGTGAGGTCAAGGTCCCCGCGGTCACCGGGTCGCACATGTGTCGCCGACTTCTCGTAGTCCGCCGTCGCGATCTCGACGAACAACTGTGCGTCCTCGGCCACGACTCCCTCGGCAGCGGCCCTCACCTCTGCGGGGGCGTCGGCGAGGCGACTGGACCACTCGTCCTCGGTCACGCCCAGCAACCCGGTGGCGAGGTTGATCGAGGTCAGCGCCTCGTCCTCGGCATCGAGCACCTTGGGGTCGAACCCGTCGACCGCGGTCCAGGTCAGTCCGTCCTCGAGCACGACGGGCGAACCGGCATTCTGCCGGGCGTGGTCCACCACCTGGTCGATGACGCTGATGCGATCGGATCCCTCACCCTTGGCGAGGTCCAGGTGGATCAAGACGTCCTGGACGTCGCGTCCCTCGGGGATCACGTCAGTCACGGCCAGTGCCGTCGCGCCCGGTTCCGTCGCGCCGCCGTTGTCGTCCTCGCTGTCGCCGTCGGGGTCGGCCCCTCCGGTGCACGCCGTGGCGATCATGCTGAGCGTGACCAGGAGCACCGTCCACCGCAACAGCAGGAGCCACCGGGTCTGATCTTCTCGATTCGTCACGACGACTCTTCCAGCAACGAGGGGCGGCAGGCGCACCGGAGCGATGGCCCGTAGGACACCTCAGACCTTCGTCGGTCCGGACGGGATTGCCAACGGGTCCGGATACTCATCTGGAATCGGTGAGTGACTCATTCACCAACTACGCCCCGCGCTACGATTCCCCGTGGGAAAAGGGAGCCATCCACCCGCATTGCCTCCGTAGCTCAGCTGGATAGAGCAGGTCACTTCTAATGACAAGGCCGCAGGTTCGAATCCTGCCGGGGGCGCCAGAGCACGACCCAGAGGAGTGAGGACCATCCATCACGGCGTACGACGCTCCGTTCTGTCGGCGCTCGCCGCGACGCTCGTCCTGCTGGCAGGCCTCCTTGCCGCGTGTTCGGGCACACCGGAGGGCTCGGCGCGCCAGGCATCGACCGAAGAGGTGGTCGTGCCGGCCGACGGGCTCGACCTGGTCGGCACGCTCCGCTTGCCAGCCGGTGACGGTCCAGCGCCCTTGGTGGTGATCGTGCACGGCTCTGGGCCCCTGGACCGCGACGGGACGCTGCCCGGCCAACTCGGCCTCACCCTGCCCACGCCGGTGCCGGCGTACCGGGAGATCGCCGAGGCCCTCCAGGCCCGGGGGTACGCCGTGTTCACCTGGGACAAGCGCACCTGCGGCCCGTTCAACGGTTGCGCGGAGAACGACTATCCCCCGCCGACCGACGACCTCACCCTGGACACGTTGCGCGGCGACGTCGGTGCGGTGATCGACACCCTGATCGCCCGCGAGGACATCGGCGAGGTGGTCCTGATCGGTCACAGCAAGGGTGGCACGATCGCGGCCGGGGTGGCCTCCGCCCGCGACGACCTGGCTGCGCTGGTGCTGCTGGCCACCCCGGAAGGTCCACTGCCCGAGTTGTTGCAGGCCCAGGCAGAGAAGTTCGAGGAGATCGTCGCGGCGTCGGGACAGTCCGCCGACGAGGCCGTGGCCGGTCTGCACCAGATGGCAGACGACGTACGTGCGGTGGCCGAGGGGGATCTGGAGGGTACGCCGATCAGCGGAGCCAGCCGCCGGTTCTGGGCCTCCTGGATCGCAGCGGCCCTCGCCGCGCCTGACCAGCTGGAGCAGGTGGATGTCCCTGTCCTGGCGCTGGGCGGCGGCCATGACTGGAACGTGCCTCCCGCCCAGGTGCGTGCCTGGGGGCAGCACCTGGGCGGAGACGACGAGGTGATCATCGTGGATCAGATCACCCACGCCCTGACCCGCCTCGGCACCGAGGATGTCGACGAGATCACCGCCGACGACGTCGGTGAGCACGTGGATCCGACGGTGATCGACGCCCTGGTCACCTGGTTGGACGCGGCCCTGGTCTCATGACCGGTTCATGACCGGAACGGCACCGTGGGAAAGTCCACCGGCACGGCCAGGGCGACATTGATGTAGTTGGTGAACAGGTTCAGCGCCACCTGGCCGATGGTCTCGACGATCTCCTCGTCGCTCCAGCCCTGATCGCGCACCGCCCGGACGTCGGCCTCGGTGACCTGGCCGCGCTCCTCGACGAGCTTGAGCGCGAAGACCAACAGCGCCGCAATCCGCGGGTCGTCGGAGTCGCCGGTCTGGGCAGCGGCGAGGGCATCCCGGCTGACCCCCGCCTGCTGGCCGAGTGCGGTGTGGGCGGAGAGGCAGTAGGAGCACGCGTTCCGGTTCGCGACGGCCACCGCGATCTGCTCACCGATGGCCGCGCCGAGGGTGCCCCCTCCGAAGGCCCCGAACGACCCCCACATGCTGCTCAGGGCTGCGGGCGAGTTCGCCACGGCCCGGAACATCGCGGGCACGGTTCCGAACGCTGCGTTGATCTGGTCGAACTGCTCCTTGACCGGGCCTGATGCGGACTCGGGCTCGACGAGGGGGACGAACGACATGGGACTTCTCCTTCTCGGTTGGGTGTTTGGACGTCGCTCACCTTGCCACGCCATTCCAGACGATTTGATTTATATCGTCCTGAATTCGCGTCTGATCGTCTGGAATAATCCCCTGCGTGACCACGCTCGATCGAATCTCACCACTGTTGGAGCGGTTCCGGGTCCGCACCCGCCTCTTCCATGCCGGTCCCCTCTGCGGGGTGACCACCTTCGACGCCCAGCCCGGCCGCGCCTTCCTGCACGTGCTCCGTCGGGGTGAGATGGAGATGACCTATCAGGCGCCCGGCGGCCGCTTGCACCACAGCCACATCACCGAGCCCTCCCTGCTCTTCTACCCACGACCGCTGGAGCACGCCTTCCACAACGCGCCCACCGAGGACTCCGACTTCGCCTGTGCCACCCTCGAATTCGACGGCGGCGCCAACCACCCCCTTGTCCGCACCCTTCCGCCGGTGATCGTGCTCCCCCTGGACGCCGTGGACACCCTGGCACCAGCGCTCGACCTGCTCTTCGCCGAGGTCGACAACGTGCGTTGCGGCAACCGGGTCCTCGCCGATCGACTCTTCGAGGTGCTCCTGATCCAGCTCTACCGATGGCTCCTGGATCACAGTGCCGACCTGGCACTCCCGTCGGGCCTGCTGACCGGACTGGCCGACCCCCAACTGGCTCCGCTCCTGGTCGCACTGCACGAGGATCCCGGGCGTGACTGGACCCTCGCTGCGATGGCCGACGCCGCACACCTCTCCCGCAGTTCGTTTGCCCTCCGGTTCCGGGAGACGCTCGGCCAGACTCCCGGGGACTATCTGACCAACTGGCGGATCACCGTGGCGCAGGAGCGGCTTCGCGGTGGCGCATCGATCACCCGCACTGCCGGTGAGCTCGGCTATGCAACTCCAGCGGCGTTCTCGCGCGCCTTCACCCGGAAGGTCGGCTGCTCGCCCCGCGCTTGGTTGACCAGCGCGCCCTGACCCGTCGGTCAGGCGCCGCGCGCGCCGTACTCCTTGATCTCAGCGGTCAACTCGGCCCTGACCACGTCCGGGGCGAACGAGGCGTCCACGGCCGCCTGGGCCAGGTCGAGGAGTCCCTCGGCGTCGAGGTTGAGCAGGTCGGCAGCGATCTCGTACTCACGGTTCAGCGTGGTGCCGAACATCGGGGGGTCGTCGGAGTTGATCGAGAACCGCACGCCCGCGTCCCGGAAGGCGCGCAGCGGATGCTCCTCCAGCGCGGCCACCGCACGGGTGGCCACGTTGGACGAAGGGCAGACCTCCAGGGCGATGCCCGTCTCGGCCAGGTGGGCCAGGAGGGCAGGGTCCTGCGCTGCCGACGTACCATGCCCGATCCGCTCCGCGCCGAGCACCCAGATCGCATCCCAGACCGTCTCCGGTCCGGTGGTCTCCCCCGCATGCGGAACGCTGCGCAGGCCAGCGGCCCGGGCGGCGTCGAAGTGGCGCTGGAACTGCGGTCGCGGTACGCCGATCTCCGGGCCGCCGAGCCCGAACCCGACCAGCGCATCGGTGCGGTGCTCCAGCGCGAAGCCGAGGGTCGCGTCGGCCGCCGGGAGGCCGCTCTCGCCGGGGATGTCATAGATCCAGCGCAGTACGACGCCGAAGTCGCGCTCCGCCCGGCGGCGGGCCTCCTCGAGTGCCTCGGTGTAGGCCTCGATCGGGATCCCGCGGATCACCGAGGTGTAGGGGGTGCAGGTGAGTTCGGCGTACTTCACGTTCTGCGCCGTGCCGAGCTCGCGGGCGACCTCATAGGTGAGCATCTCGACGTCCTCCGGCGTGCGGATCAGGTCCACCACCGCCAGGTAGACGTCGATGAAGTGCGCGAAGTCACGGAAGGCGAAGAAGTCGGCCAGGGCGTCGGGGTCGCTCGGTACCACGCCGGGGTGGCGCTCGGCGAGTTCGCTGACGATGCGCGGGGACGCGGAGCCCACGTGGTGCACGTGGAGTTCCGCCTTGGGCAGCCCGGCGATGAAGGTGGTCGGGTCCCAGGTGGCGTCGGTTTCGCTCATTCCACGCAGTGTGCCAGTGGGCCGGGACCGGCTCCAATCAGCGCGGCGCGACAGCCTTGGCCAGGCGCTCCTGGCCGCGGGCACAGAGCGTGATGATCCGCTGGTCGTCACGCTCGTCGTCGGGCGCATCGGCGATCCGGGTCGCCTCGTCGTAGTCGTCCAGGGCCAGGTGCCACAACTGCAGTGCGTGGTGCGGTTCCATCGGTTGGGCATCGATCGCCTGGCCGAAGGCGAGCAGGTCGCCCCGGGCACGGTCGGCGAGGTTGCGGGCCTGGGCAGTGCCGGCGGCCTTCCGGATCCCGGCCGAGCGGCGGCGACGGCGCCACCACTCCAGCAGCGCGCGTCCGCGGAAAACCAGGAGCGCCCCCACGATCACCACGCCCACGCCGATCGCGATCCAGCGGCTGATCACCACGCCGCGACTGGGTTCCTTGCGGGTGCGCTGCCACCCGTTGTCGGTGCGGCTCGTGTGCCGGTCGGTGATGTAGCGCTCCAGCGCCGCCTCGAACTCTTCCTCGCCGCGGTCGTGGACGACCAGGTCGACCAGCGCAACGAACTTCTCCTGCTCGGTGCCGTCCAGCAGGTCCACCGCCTGCGCGGCCGAATATGCGGAGCCGTCGTCGGAGGCGACCCCGCGGGTCGGCAACGATGTCGGGCTGAAGACGAGGACGGCGCGCTTGCGGCCGAGGTCCGTCGCGCTCTCCTCCAGCACCCGGTGTGCGTGCAGGCGGGCCGAGCGCCGGTCGTCGGTGCTGACCTCGGCAAGCGCAACGACCACGATGTCGCCCTCCGCCTCGGCGACGAGGTCACGGATCTGCTGTTCCTGCTCCGCGCCGAGGCCGGCTCCCTCCTCGATCCGGACCTCGGACTCGGCATGGGCCGGGGCGGCCAGCACCAGCATCGGCAGGAGGAGGGCGCAGAGCAGTCCCCCGCGCAGGGCTCGGGCGGCGTGGAACAGGTGTCGCGTCATCGGTCGAATCCCGCCAGGTAGGAGCGGTTGCGGCGTGTGGCGAGGCGGACCAGGAGCACGAGATACCAGAGCAGGACCGAGAGCGCGACCCCCACCAGGAGCGCCTGGATCAGCCACGGGTTCGTTGTCTTCGTCTCGCGGCGCTGCTCCATCTCGGCAGGGATCTCGTCGATGAGTTCCAGCAGGGCGGCCCGGTCGGTGAACTGGCCGGGATGGAGGTACATCCTGTCCACCTCGTCATCGAGGACCTGCAATGCCGGGAGCCTGCCCTGGGTGATCAACACGTAGACGCCCGGCTGGTCCAGGTGCTCGACGATCCGCGCCAGGTGCACGGCCCCCTGGCCGCCGGTGTCGTCGCCCGGGTCGACGGCCATGACGATGAGCCGGATCTGTTCCGGGCTCCGCTCGATCGCCGCGCGCACCTGGTCATCCACCAGGTCCGCGGCGTCGCTGCCGGCCAGGAGCGGGTCGACGTACACCGGGTCATCGCGCAACGCGTCGACCACGCCGTCGAGGCGTGGCGTGGTGATGGCGGGGTCGGCTGCCAACCGTTCGGGTTCGGAATAGCTCCACTGGTCGGTGAAGAGGAGGATCAGCCAGGTGATCGCCAGGATCGGGCTGAACACCAGGGCCGCCCACTTCAGCATCTTGATCCTCAGCGCCTGCGCGGAGACGAAGTTCTCGAGCAGGCCCACGCCGGGCCGCTTCATCGCGCCTCCAGTGCTGCCAGCAGCGAGCGGCGTGCCCACCGCTCGTCGAGGGAGCCGAGGCCGGTGGCGGTCCACACGTCGTCGGTCTCGTAGTAGGGCTCGACGCGACCGTCACTGTCGGCGACCAGCAGCGAGACGGGCCGCTCGCCGGCCATGACCGCGCGGGCGCAGGCGGCGCAGCACGGCACCGTGACCTGCTTGCGCTTCAGCGCCGTGGTGGCCTTGTGGGAGGGGTGGAAGAAGCAGCGCCGGTTCGGCGTCCAGCCGCCCAGGGAGCGTTCGCCGTCGGCGACCAGGAGGTGCACCGCGATCCGGTCCCGGTCGCGCTCGGAGTCGACGTACGCCGCGGCGGCGTCTGCGCAGGCCTGGGCCCGGTCGTACGCCGCATCCCCCGGTTCGCGCTTGCTGCGCGCAATCGCCTCGACCAGGCCGGTGAGCTCCTCCTGCACGGAGAGGCTGGTCAGGTTCGCCACCATCGGGTCCAGCTCCGGTTGCTCGGCTGCGCTGCCCAGGACGGCCCGGCGCGCGGCGTGGCGCCACCGCCACGCCATCAACGCCACGGCGCAGCACAGCACGCCCGCGATCACGGCCAGGCTGCGCGGCGAGAAGTCCTCATTGGTGCTGCGCCATTCGGGCCGTGGCGCGCCCACCTGGTCGACGAGCAGGGAGGTGTCGCCGCTGAGTTCGTCCAGCAGTTCTGCCGCCGTCGGCGGCTGCTCGGCAGCGAGGCACAGGAAGATCCAGGCCCAGGCCACGCTGGTGGTGCGTCGCCACCTGTCGGGGTCGCCGGCAGCGGCGACGAGTTCCTCCGCGATGGCGTCGGTGGCCACCCGCAGCGCATCGACGTCCGCGTACAACTCGGGGTCGGCGGTGCTCACGGAGACCTGGTCATAGACGGAGGCGACCAGCACCCCGTCGGGAACCTGGAGCATCTCGAACGGCTCGGTGGGCACGTCATCGGAATAGTTGGAGGGGAGGACGCCCTCGATCTCCGTCCACAGTGCCACCCGGACCGGCGCCCCGAAGTCTGCTTCGGCCATCGCCGTGGCAAGTCGGTCGCGCCACAACTCGAGGTGCCCCGAGGCGACCGCGGGTTCCAGGTAGAGACCGCTCTCGGCGAGGTCGGCCCGTGCCTGTGCCAGTCGGGCACCGTCGTCACGGTCTCCGTCGTCGCCGTACGCCGGGCCCACCACGAGCGCAGGCAGCATGGCCGCAGCGAGGAACAGGGCTGCAACCAGGCCCCGGGCACGATCCATGGCAGGAACCTATCCCGGCGCGGCGGCCCCCAAACCGGCTCAGCCGGCCTCGATCCCCTTGGCGGTGTTGGCGGCCAGTTCCTCGATGCTCCGCCCGGGCACCACGTCGCCGTTGACGACGACGGTCGGGGTGGAGGTGACCCCCCGTTTGGAGGCATCGTCGTTGGCGTTGATGATCCACTGGCGGAAGCCGAGGCTCTCGATGCCGGCCTGGACGTCCTCGGCCTTGGCGCCGGCCTCGACGGCCAGCGCGACCAGGTCGGCGTCACTCGGCGTCGTACCGCTGGGCTGGTTGGCGAAGAGCAGTTCGTGCATGCGCAGGGCCGCCTCGCCGCCGGTGGTGTCGAGCACGACGGCCATCGCGTTCATCGCGCGCGCCGAATAGTTGTTGAGGAAGGCCATCGGGCGATAGACGACGTACGCCGTCCCGTCGGCGGCTGCCTCCATCAGGTCCGCATGGGCGGCGGTCTGGAAGTCCGCGCAGTGCGGACACTGGTAGTCCTCGAAGATCTCCACGGTGACCGGGGCGTCGGGGTCCCCGACGCCGATGCCGTACTCCCCTGCCGTGCCGACCGGTGCCGCACCCTGGTCAGGCGTCCCCGGGTCGACCGGGGTGGCCTCGGACTCGGTGGGCGCCGGGGCTTCGCTGCTGGGGGCGGTCGAGGTGCTCTGGCCTGGGCCCTGGGCCTCTTCGCCGGTGGTGTCGCGGTTGGACTGCACCGCCCAGCCGATCCCCAGGATGGCGATCAGCAGCAGGACGATGCCGCCGCCGATCAGGAGATTGCGCTGCTTGGGAGTCATCGAGTGGTTACCTCTTCTTCTGCGTGGGTGTTCGGTGCGTCGTGGGTGCCTTGGGGGTGCGGCGCGAAGAGCACCGTGTCCAGGGCGAGGCGGCTGGCCGGGCGCCAGACCAGCCAGGCCGAGGCGAGCAGGAGTGCGGCGTCGCGGGCGAGGTCGAGCGGATATTTCGAGGTGGCGTCGGCGTCGAAGCCACCGCCGCCGAAGCAACCGCAGTCGATCTGCAGCCCGCGCGCCCAGGCCGAGGCGATGCCGACGATGAAGGCGGCGAAGAGCAGTGCGGAGACGAGGGCGTTGGCCCGGACCAGGACGCCGAGGACCAGGCAGGTGCCGACGATGATCTCCAGCACGGGCAGCAGGTGGCCGATGGCCGGGACGATCGCCTCGGGCAGCAGGTCATAGGCGCGGACCGCGCGGACGCTGGCTGCCGGGTCGGGCAGCTTGAGGGCACCGGCCACGATCCAGACGCCGCCGGTGACCAACCGGAGAACGAGGCCGATCCAGCGGGACATGCCGCCATCCTAGGTCGTGTTGGTAAACGCTCGGCCGTCGCGAGCGTGGCATCCGCGGAGTGCTTGGCAAGGCGGAGGAGGGAGGCGATGCGCCAGCATCGTCGACTGACGACAACGCTGTCCACGTGCCCGTGGGGCCGCGCGCAGCAGGCCATGGCGTTTACCAACACGGCCCAGGTCGGCAGCCTGAGACGAGACTGAATCGTCGGCGGTGGCCGTTGGCGGGTTCGGGCCACGCGCGTCGGGGGCCCGGTTCGTGCAATGGGTCGGGCGGTTCGTCTAGTGTCGATGGACGTGAGCGACAGACTGGTGTGGATCGACTGTGAGATGACCGGCCTCGACCTCGGCGCCGATGCGCTGATCGAGGTGGCGGCCCTGGTGACCGACTTCGAGCTGAACGTGCTCGGCGACGGGGTCGACCTGATCATCAAGCCCCCGGCCGAGGCGCTGGAGCAGATGAACGACTTCGTGCGCGAGATGCACGTGAAGTCCGGACTGCTCGAGGAACTCGAGGGGGGCATCACCCTGGCCGAGGCCGAGGAACAGGTGTTGGCCTACATCAAGGAGCACTGCCCGGACGGGTCACGCCCGCCGCTGGCCGGCAACACGGTCGCCACCGACCGCGCCTTCCTGGCCCGCGACATGGTCGACCTCGAGTCGTTCCTGCACTATCGGATCGTCGACGTCTCCTCGATCAAGGAACTCTCTCGCCGCTGGTTCCCCCGTGCCTATTACGCCTCCCCGGAGAAGCGGGGCAACCACCGGGCCCTGGCCGACATCCAGGAGAGCATCGAGGAGCTGCGCTTCTATCGGGAGGCCGTCTTCGTGGCGCCGCCCGGGCCGACCTCGGAGCAGGCCCGCGAGATCGCAGCGCGGCACGGCGGCGCCATCACCGGGCTCACTGGTGACCCCGATTCGACTCCCACCCCCTGAGAGAGGCTACAATCCTCATCGGTCACGACGCCCCGGCGTCGGAGCCATGGTGGGTATAGCTCAGCTGGTAGAGCGCCGCGTTGTGGTCGCGGATGTCGCGGGTTCAAGTCCCGTTACTCACCCCAAGGTGAACTGGCCCCTGACCTGCATCGAGCAGGCCGGGGGTCGATTCGCGTTCGGGCCCGTACGCCGTCAGCGGAGGAGCCGTCGCTAGCGTGGACGCCATGAATCCTGCTGGCACTCCGAGCCGTTCCGACTATGACGCCATCATCGTGGGCGGCGGGCACAACGGCCTCACCAGTGCGGCGTACCTGGCGCGTGCCGGGCTCTCGGTCCTGGTCCTCGAGCGACTCGAGAGCACCGGCGGGGCGGCGGTCTCGAAGCAGGCGTTCAGCGGCCACGAGGCGCGGTTGTCGCGCTATTCCTACCTGGTCTCGCTGATGCCCGAGCAGCTCGTCGCCGACCTGGGGCTCAACCTCGAACTGCGCTCGCGCGAGGTGGCCAGCTGGACGCCGTACGTCCGCGACGGGCGTCCGCAGGGATTGCTGGCCCAGCGCCCCGAGGGACGCAGGACGCGGGAGTCGTTCGAGGCGCTGACCGGGTCGCCGGACGAGTACGCCGCGTGGCAGGCGTTCTATGGCGAGGTCGGCGCCCTGGCCGCTGCGGTCTCCCCCACCCTGCTGGAGCCGTTGCGCCCCGAGGTGGAGATCGCGGCGCGGGTGGAGGAGCAGGTGTGGACCGACAACGTGAAGGAGCCGCTCGGTGCGGCGATCGAGCGGCGTTTCTCCGATGACCTGGTGCGTGGCGTGGTGGCGACCGATGCCCTGATCGGCACCTTTGCCGACCTGGCGGATCCGTCACTGATCCAGAACCGCTGCTTCCTCTACCACCTGATCGGCAACGGGACCGGCGAGTGGAGGGTGCCCGTCGGCGGCATGGGCGCGGTCACCGATGCACTGCTCGCGGCGGCCGTCTCTGCTGGCGCGGAGGTGATCACCGGCGCGACGGTGAGCGACATCTTCAGCGATGGCAGCAACGGCGAGGTCAGCTGGCACGACGGTCGCGGGCACCGTTCGGCGTCGGCCCGGTTCATCTTGTCCAACGTGGCGCCGTGGGTGCTGCGCAACCTGCTCGGCGAGGAGCCCGATGCGGCGTCGAAACCGAGCGGGTCGCAACTGAAGATAAACCTGCTCCTGGACCGTCTCCCCCAGCTGGCCTCCGGGGAGGACCCGGCCATCGCGTTCGCCGGCACCCTGCACCTGAACGAGTCCTGGGGCCAACTGCGCCGTGCGTACGACGAAGCCGCGGCCGGGCAGGTGCCGAGCGAACTGCCCGGCGAGATCTACTGCCACTCGCTCAGCGACCGGTCGATCATGGGCTCGTTCGACGGCCACACGCTGACCTATTTCGGACTGCACACTCCGGCGGCATTGTTCGAGACGCCGGGCAACAAGGAAATCGCCGTCGAGCGCGCGCTCGCCTCGATCCAGCAACACCTGGCCGAGCCGCTGCTGGACTGCATCGCCACCGACGCCGAGGGCCGGCCGTGCATCGAGGCGAAGGTCCCCCAGGAAATCGAGGCGGACCTGGCCATGCCTGGCGGCCACATCTTCCACGGCGACCTGGAGTGGCCGTGGGCCCCGAAACGGGCCCTGCTCGATACCCCCGCCCAGCAGTGGGGCGTCGCCACCGAACTCGACAACGTGCTCCTCTGTGGCTCCGGGGCACGCCGCGGTGGCGCGGTCTCCGGGATCGGTGGGCACAACGCGGCGCAAGCGGTGCTTGCTTCTCTCTGAGCCCCTCGCCGCGCACGGGTTCAGATTGCGAGGAGTTGTTCTTCGAGTTCGGCGAGGTGTTCGGGGTCGGGTGGGAGG
>NZ_JAUZVI010000019.1:0-22142 GCF_031844485.1 Nocardioides sp. AE5 | reverse complement strand
GACCTGGCCGACCACGCCGCTGCCGATCTCGACGTACGCGAGCTTGGCAGCCGGGACCAGGACCATGCGGCCCTTGGTGTCGGTGAGGGACAGTACGCCGTCGCCGGCGAGCGCCTCGCTCACCTGCTTCTCGATGGCCGCGCTATCGTCCTCGGTGTCGACGACGAGCTCGCGCTGCGCCTGCTGGATGCCGATCTTGACCTCCATGGTTGGGGCCACCTTTCCGTGTGTGGGTTGTACGTCGGGGAGAAGTTCAGTCGTGCAGCGGATAGCCGGCCACGCCACGCCAGGCCAGCCCGGAGACCAGGGCGGCGGCGTCCTCGCGGCTGATCGTCGAGGAGTCGTTGAGCCAGTAGCGCGCGCTGACCTGCCCCATGCCGACCAGGGAGACGGCCAGCAGGTGTGACGCTTCCTCGGGCAGGCCGGTGTCCTCGGCGATGACCTCCGCGATCATCGCGGCGCACTCCTGGGTGACCCGCTCGACCTGGTTGCGGACCGCGGCCTCATTGGTCAGGTCGGACTCGAAGACCAGCCGGAAGGCGCCGGACTCGGAGGCGACGTAGTCATAGAAGGCGGACATCGTCGCGGCCACCCGCTGCTTGTTGTCCTCGGTGGAGCCCAGGGCCTCGCGGCAGTGGTCGATGATCGTGTTGCACGAGGTCTCCAGTAGGGCCAGGTAGAGCTCCAGCTTGCCGGGGAAGTGCTGGTAGAGGACGGGCTTGGAAACACCGGCGCGGTCGGCGATGTCGTCCATCGCTGCGGCGTGATAGCCCTGCGCCACGAAGACCTCGAGGGCAGCCTCGAGCAACTGTGCCCGCCGTGCCTTGCGAGGCATCCTCCCGCCGCGGGGACGGATGTCGTCCCGTTCGTGTTGCCCAGCGCTCACGCGTGCTCCTCGAGGTGTGTTCTTCCAGCCACCGCAGCCTACCCGCAGGTCACATGGACCAGCCGGGGCAGCCCCGTCCGGATGCCGGGACGTCGTCGGCGGCACTACGCGGTGCGGGGGACCATGGCCGGGAACATGACCGGGCTCCGATGTGTTGAGCCAGTGTCAAGCACCATGCCCCCGCTGAGGAGAAGTCCGTGCCCTATCCCGCACTCGTGGAGCCAGCCGACGAGCTGACCGTCGACGAGGTACGCCGCTACAGCCGCCACCTGATCATCCCCGACGTGGGCATGGCCGGGCAGAAGCGCTTGAAGAACTCCAAGGTGCTCGTGATCGGCGCGGGCGGACTGGGGTCCCCGGCGATGCTCTACCTGGCCGCAGCCGGCGTCGGCACCATCGGCATCGCCGAATTCGACGAGGTCGACGAGTCGAACCTGCAGCGCCAGGTGATCCATGGCCAGTCCGACATCGGCCGCCCCAAGTCGGAGTCCGCCCGTGACTCGATCCTGGAGATCAACCCGCACGTCAACGTGGTGATCCACGAGGGTCGCCTCGACAACGACAACGTGCTCGGCGTCTTCGAGGGCTATGACCTGATCCTGGACGGCACCGACAACTTCGCCACCCGCTACATGGTCAACGACGCGGCGTACTTCCTGAAGATCCCCTACGTCTGGGGTTCGATCTACCGCTTCGACGGGCAGGCGTCGGTCTTCTGGCCGCACGCTGTCACCGACGACGGCAGCTCGGCGGACGCGCCGTGCTACCGCTGCCTCTACCCCGAGCCGCCGCCGCCGGGCATGGTCCCCTCCTGTGCCGAAGGCGGCGTGCTGGGCGTGCTCTGCGCTGCGATTGGCTCGATCCAGGTCAACGAGGGCATCAAGCTGCTCACCGGCATCGGCGAGCCGCTGGTCGGCAAGCTGATGATCTACGACGCACTCGAGATGGAGTACCGCAAGCTCAAGGTCCGCAAGGACCCCAACTGCGCGCTCTGCGGCGAGAACGCGACCGTCACCGGCCTGATCGACTACGACGCCTTCTGTGGCGCGGTCTCCGACGAGGCAGCCGAGGCCGCTGCCGGCTCCACGATCTCCGTCACCCAGCTGGCGACGATGATCAAGGAGAAGGAGGACGGCGGCGACGACTTCGTGCTGATCGACGTGCGCGAGCCCAACGAGTTCGAGATCAACCGGATCCCCGGCTCGGTGCTGATCCCCAAGGGCGAGTTCCTCAACGGCAACGCGCTTGAGCAGTTGCCCAGCGACAAGAAGATCGTGCTGCACTGCAAGTCGGGCGTCCGCTCGGCGGAGTGCCTGGCCATCGTCAAGGGTGCCGGCTACGAGGACGCGGTCCACGTCGGCGGCGGCGTGGTCGCCTGGGTGAACCAGATCGACCCCAGCCAGCCGTCGTACTGACCGGATCCGTTCCGGACCACGTCCCCATGGCCCGATCGGGCCATGGGGACGTAACCATTTCGGGCCATGCCGCGTTGGTCTCGTCGAGTGAAGCCCTCGATGAGAAGGACGACAACGATGCGTTCCAGCGTCTTGCCCACCACCCGTCGCCTCGTGGCCGCCATGGCCGTCGCCCTGTGTGCCCTTGCCCTGGGCCTGAGCGCGCTGCCCGCCCAGGCTGACACCGACAACCAGGCATGGGCCCCGGCCGACTCGGCCCAGATCCACCCCGGCGTCCAGGCCTACACCGAGGGCGGGCAGTGCACCGCCAACTTCGTCTTCACCGACGCCGCCGGCAACGTGTACGTCGGGTACGCCGCCCACTGCGCCGGGCTGGGCGAGGCCACCGACACCAACGGCTGCCTTGCCGGCACCCAGCCGCTCGGCACCCGGGTCACCTTCAACGAGGGCGGCAGCCTGGTCTCCTCGGGCACCGTGGTCGGCAACGGCACCCTGGCCTACAGCTCGTGGGTGACCATGCAGGAGCGCGGCGAGACCGATGCCGACACCTGCGCCTACAACGACTTCGCGCTGGTCCGGGTCGACGCCGCGGACGTCGCCAAGGTGAACCCCTCGGTGCCGTTCTGGGGTGGCCCGGTCGGCATCAACACCACCGGCACCAGGTTCGGTGACCGGGTCTACTCCTACGGCAACTCCAGCCTCCGGGGCGGCGTCGAGTTCCTCTCGCCCAAGGCCGGCATCAGCCTGGGCGGCAGCGGCTGGTCCCACGCGCTCTACACCCTGACCCCGGGCGTCCCCGGTGATTCCGGCAGCGGCTTCCTCGACGCGCAGGGCCGCGCCGTGGGCACCCTGTCCACCCTGGGCCTGCTCCCGTTGCCGCTGTCGAACAACATCGGTGACCTCAACCGTGAACTCGCCTATGCCCAGCAGCACTCCGGCATCGAGGGGCTGCGACTGGTCAACGGGACGGAGCCCTTCCGCGGCTGAACTGGACGCGCTGCACCGCGTGAGGTGAACGCCTAGGCTGGCGCCCATGTCACCGGATCCGGGCGTCGAGGGGAGTCCCTGGGAGGAGTACGCCGAGGCGGTGCTCCGGGTGGTCGAGCAGATCCCGCGGGGCCGGGTCACGACGTACGGCGCGATCGCCGAGGCGGTCGGTGCCGTCCTGGACCGCGGCGGACCCCGCCTGGTCGGCAACGTGATGGCGCGCCACGGCGGCGGGATGCCGTGGTGGCGCGTCGTACGTGCCGACGGGTCGCTGCCGCCGAGCCACGGTGACGAGGCCCGGCAAGCCTGGCTGGCCGAGGGTACGCCGTTGCGCCCCGGCGGGGCGGTCGATATCCGGGCCGCCTTCTGGGCGCCCGATCCGCCGCACGGCTTCGGGCCGGGAGACGACCCGGAACCGGGGCGGGCAACTGTCGGTGGCTGATGGTGGAATCGGCGTCATGACCACCTACCGCCTGGCCACCGCCTCCGCTCCACGGATGGACCGGCCACGCCTGGACGAGTTCCAGCAGCAGGTGGTCGACCATCCCGGGGGGCCGCTGCTGGTGCTGGCCGGTCCGGGGACCGGCAAGACCACCACCCTGGTGGAGGCGATCGCGGACCGGATCGAGAACCGGGGAGCGGCACCGGAGTCGGTGCTCGCCCTCACCTTCTCGCGCAAGGCTGCCGAGCAACTGCGCGACCGGGTCACGGCCCGGCTGGACCGCACGCTCTCCTCGACGCTCTCCTCCACCTTCCACTCCTTTGCCTATGGGCTGGTCCGCCGCTATGCGCCTGCCGAGCTCTACGAGGCGCCCCTGCGGTTGCTCTCCGCCCCGGAGCAGGACGTGGTGCTCGCCGAACTTCTCTCCCACGCACCCGAATCGGTCGCCTGGCCCGAGTCGCTGCGCCGTGCGGTCAACACCCGTGGGTTCGCCCGCGAGGTGCATGCAGTGCTCTCCCGGGCCCGGGAGAAGGGACTGGACGGCCACGACCTCCGCGCGCTCGGGACGGAGCACGGACTGCCCGAGTTCGTCGCTGCCGGCCACTTCCTCGACCAATACCTCGACGTCCTCGACTTCGCTGGCGCGATCGACTACCCCGACCTGATCCGGCGTGCCGTCGGTGAGGCCGAGCGGCACCGCGACGAACTGCGCGCGGAGTTCCGCCACGTCTTCGTCGACGAATACCAGGACACCGACCCCGGCCAGGTCGCCCTGCTGCAGGCCTTGGTCGGCGACGGCGGCAACCTGACCGTCGTCGGTGACCCGCACCAGTCGATCTACGGGTTCCGTGGCGCGGAGGTGCGCGGCATCCTGGAGTTCCCCACCGCCTTTCCCCGCAGGGACGGCGCTCCGGCCGACGTGGTGGCGCTGCGCACCACCCGGCGCTTCGGCGCCCACCTCCTGCTCGCCTCCCAGCGCGTCGCCCGGCGGCTCTCGCTGGCCGGCACCATTGCGGTCCAGGCGCGTGAGGCGTTCCTCGACCCGGTGGCCGCGCCCTCGGAACACGGAGACGGACGCGTCGACGTGCTGACCTTCGACACTGCCCGGGCGGAGACCGAACACCTGGCCGACCTGCTGCGCCGGGCTCACCTGGGTGACGGCATCGCCTGGTCGCGGATGGCGGTGCTGGTCCGGTCCGGGCGGACCACCATCCCGGCACTGCGCCGCTCGCTCGGTGCTGCCGGGGTGCCGGTGGAGGTGGCCAGCGACGACACCCCGCTGGTCCGGGAGGTCGCGGTGATGCCACTGCTGGACGCCTTGTCGGCGGTGGTGAACCTCGACAACGACGATCCGGAAACCCCGGGGTACGTCGACACCGGGCGCGCGCACTCCCTGCTGCTCTCGCCCCTGGCCGGACTGGACGCCTCCGACGTACGAGCGCTGGCCCGGGCCCTGCGGGTCCGCGAGAAGGAACGCGCTGCCGCACACGGCACCGGCGCCCGCGACTCCGCGGAGTTGTTGCGTGCGGCGGTGCTCGACCCGGAGTTCTGCGACGGCATCACCACCCCGGCAGCCGGCCGGGTCACCGGGCTCGCCCGGTTGCTCCGCGCCGCGCGGGAGGGCCTCGAGGGCGGCGCGAGTGCCGAGGAAGTGCTCTGGGAACTGTGGGCCGGCACCGCCTGGCCCCAGCGACTCCGCGGCCAGGTCGATGCCGGCGGAGGTGCAGCACGGCGGGCGCACCGCGACCTGGACGCCATCTGCGCCCTCTTCGAGGCCGCGGCCAAGGCCGAGGAACAACGTGGGCACACCGGCGTCGGGACCTTCCTGGAAACCCTGCGCGCCCAGGACATCCCCGGCGACACCCTGGCCGATCGCGGCGTACGCGGCGAGGCGGTGCGCCTGCTGACCGCGCACCGGTCCAAGGGGCTGGAGTGGGACCTGGTCGTCGTCGCCCACGTCCAGGAGGAGGCCTGGCCGGACCTGCGCCGGCGGGCGACCCTGCTGCAGGCGGACCGGATCGGCTCCGAGGGGATCGTGGCACCGCTGGGACTGCGCGAACAGTTGATGGAGGAACGGCGCCTCTTCTACGTCGCCTGCACCCGGGCGCGGGCCCGGTTGGTGGTGACCGCGGTGAAGTCTCCCGAGGACGACGGGGAACAACCTTCGCGCTTCCTCGACGAACTGGGGGTGCGCCTGCGCCATGTCCAGGGACGGCCGCGCCGACCGCTCTCGCTGGCCGGCCTGGTGGCCGACCTGCGGCGTACCGTGGCTGACCCGAACGGATCCGAGGCGCTGCGCGCCGCTGCGGCCCGCAGGCTGCGGCGCCTGGCTGCGGAACGAATCGGTGACCGGCCCCTGGTCGTCCAGGCCGACCCGGGCACCTGGTGGGGGACCCGGGCCGCATCAGCCGCGGATGAACCGGTCCGTCCTGCGGAGCAGCCCGTGCGCCTCTCCGCCTCCGCGCTGACCTCGATCGAGGAGTGCCCGGCCCGCTGGTTCCTCGAGCGCGAGGCAGGAGGTGCGACGGTCTCCAGCGCCGCCCAAGGGTTCGGACTGTTGCTGCACGCACTGGCCGAACGGGTCGCGCGCGGCGAACTCGCCACCGGGCCGGGGGCAGCCGACGAACTGATGCACCACGTCGACGAGGTCTGGGACCGGCTCTCGTTCCGAACGCCGTGGTCCGGCGCCCGCGAGCGCGAGGAACTCCGCCTGGCGCTGGTCCGGTTCCTGAACTGGCACCAGCAAGGGGAGCGGGACCTGCTCGGCATCGAGCAGGAACTCACCGCCCGGGTGAGTTTGCCCGATGGGCAGGAGGTGACCCTGCACGGCTTCGCCGACCGGATCGAGGTCGATTCCGAGGGCCGCGTGGTCGTGGTCGACCTGAAGACCGGGAAATATCCACCGACCAGGGCCGAGGTCGCGGTCCATCCGCAGCTTGGGCTCTATCAGCTGGCCGTGGAGAACGGCGCCGTCGACGACCTCGTTGACCAGCCACCGGCGCGCCCGGGGGGAGCCGAACTGGTCCAGTTGCGCCACGGCGCCCACGGCAAGGTCTCCGTCCAGTCGCAACCGCCGCTGGGCCCCGGTGAGCCCACCGGGGAGGAGGGCGAACCGGGTCCGCGCACGGTTGAGGAACAACTGATGCGGGCCGTCACCCTGATCCGCGCCGAGGAGTTCCCCGCCCGGGCAGGCAAGCACTGCGACCGCTGCGCGTTCCAGGCGATCTGCCCTGTCCAGGGGAGTGGGACGGTGCTGTCATGACCACGACCCCCAACCTGGCGATCGCCTCCCCGGCCGACCTCAGGCGCGCCATGCGGACCAGCTTCGAGGTCAGCGACCAGCAGTGGGCCGCGATCTCGGCGCCGCTCGAGCCGGCCGTGGTGATCGCCGGCGCCGGGTCCGGCAAGACCGCCCTGATGGCCGCCCGGGTGGTCTACCTGGTCGCCAACCGGATCGTCGAGCCCGGCCAGGTGCTGGGCCTGACCTTCACCACCAAGGCCGCCTCCGAGCTGGGCACCAGGATCCGCGAGGCGCTCGGCGTGGCCGGGTTCGGTCCCGGGCAGCCCGACCCGGACGATCCTGCGCTGCCGCCGCCGGCTTGGGAACAGGAAGACGCCGAAGAACTCCTCGAGCCCACCGTCGCGACGTACAACGGCTATGCGTCCAGCCTGCTGGCCGAGCATGGCCTGCGGATCGGCCACGAGCCGGACACGCGGGTGATGGCCGATGCCTCCCGCTTCCAGTTGGCGGCGCGGGCGATCGCTCGCCACCGCGGGCAGGTCGAACTGCTCAGCGACCACCCCGACACCGTGGTCAACTACATCCTCGGCCTTGAAGGTGCGATGAGCGAGCACCTGGTCGACGTCGACGACGTGCGCGCGTTCCAGGCGCGCGAGATGCCCCGGGTGCAACAGGTGATCGAGACGGCCAGGGCCAAGGCGGACCCCAGGCGCGTGCTGAACGCGATGCAGCGCCGCGAGGAACTGCTCGGCCTGGTCTCCACCTATCGCCGCCTCAAGGCCGACCTGGGCCTGATGGACTTCAGCGACCAGATCGCCCTTGCCGCACGGCTCGCCGACGAGCACCCCGAGGTCGGGATGCAGGAGCGGGAGAAGTTCCGGATCGTGCTGCTCGACGAATACCAGGACACGTCCGTGGCCCAGGCGCTGATGCTGAAGAAGCTCTTCGGCGGCGGACATGCGGTGACCGCAGTGGGTGACCCCAACCAGGCGATCTATGGCTGGCGTGGCGCCTCGGTGGCCAACATCCTGGGCTTCGGCAAGGACTTCACCCGTGCCGACGGCTCGCCGGACGTGCCGATCCACCCGTTGACCGTCAACCGCCGTTCGGACCGGCGCATCCTGGAGACCGCCAACCAGCTCGCCGCGCCCCTGCTGGAGAAGTTCCCCCAGGTCCGCGCCCTCGACCCCGACGAGCGGGCCGGCCAGGGAGTGGTGCGCACCAGCGTGCACCCGACGTACGCCGCGGAGCTGGAGTGGCTCGCCGAGCAGGTGCGGGCCACCCACGACGCGATGGAAGAGCCTGCCTGGCACGAGATCGGAGTGCTCACCCGCGACAACAAGCACGCAGCCGACGTCTTCGACGCGCTCTCCTCACGCGAGATCCCGGTCGAGATCGTCGGGCTCAACGGCCTGCTGCGCCTGCCCGAGGTCGCCGAGGTGGTGGCCACGCTCACCCTGCTCAACGACCTCACCGCCAATGCCGCGCTGCTCACCCTGCTCACCGGCCCACGCTGGGCGATCGGGCCCCGCGACCTGGCGCTGCTCGGCAAGCGGGCCCACGAGCTGGCCAGGGCCGGCACGACGGGGACGACCGGGCAGCCCCTGGCCGACCAGCTCGCCGAAGCCGTCGAGGGTGCCGACCCGACCGAAGTCACCTCGCTGTGCGACGCGCTCGATGATCCGGGGGAGGCGGCGTACTCCGCGGCGGCGCTGGAACGGTTCGCGTTGCTGCGCGGCGAGCTGCGGATGTTGCGCAGCCATGTCGGGGAACCGTTGCTCGACCTGGTCCGGCGGATCATCGACACCACCGGCATCGACATCGAACTGGCCTCCTCGATCAGTCCGGCCGCGGCCGCCCGGCGCGACAACCTCGACCTCTTCGTCAAGGCAGTGGCGGACTTCCAGGCGATCGACGGCGAGGTCAGCCTGACCGCGCTGCTGGCCTACCTGGAGACCGAGGACGAGATGGGGACCGGGCTCGACGTCGCGACCCCCACCGAGGCCGACTCGGTCAAGCTGCTCACCGTGCACCGGGCCAAGGGACTCGAATGGGACGCCGTCTTCGTGGTCGGGGTCGGGGAGGAGAAGTTCCCGACCACGCGGAGCCGGACCCAGTGGATCTATGGCCCCGGAGTGCTGCCGAACCCGTTGCGCGGTGACCGGCACTCCCTGGCGCAACTCTCCGGCTACGAGAAGGACCAGCTCGCCGCCATGGTGGCCGATGCGAAGGCGCTGGAGCAGGAGGAGGAACTCCGCCTCGGGTACGTCGCCTTCACCCGCGCCCGGCACATGCTCTCGGTCTCCTCCTATGTGTGGAACGACCAGCGGCAGAAGCCGATCGGCCCCTCGCCCTACCAGGCCGTGGTGCGCGAGTGCCTGCGCACCTGGGGGGAGGAGCCCGAGTCCTGGCTGGTGCGCCCGGGCCCGGACGAGGTCAATCCGCTGCTCGCCCAGGTCCGGCAGGCGCCGTGGCCGGTCACCGAGCACACCGCCGAGGCACTGCGACGCCTCGAGGCTGCCGAGTTCGTGGCCTCCGTCGACCCGGACGCGGCCGACGACCTGGACCTGGTGGAGGCCTCGATCGCCGAGGAGTGGGACACCGAACTGGACCGGCTCCTGGCCGAGGCACGGCGGGACCGGGCCACTGAGATCGAGGTACCGCTGCCGAGCAGCCTCTCGGCGACCACCCTGGCGCGGATCCAGCACGATCCCGATGAACTTGCCCGCGACCTGGCCCGGCCGATGCCCCGGCAACCCTCGCCCAGCGCCCGGTTCGGCACCCGGTTCCATGCCTGGGTGGAAGCGCGCTTCGGCCAGCAGAGCCTGATCGAGGCCGACGAACTGCCGGGCCGCGCCGACCTGGGCATCGATGACGAGTCCGACCTCAAGGAACTGACCGAGACGTTCGCCGCCGGGCCCTTCGGGCACCGCATCCCGCATGCGACCGAGGCGCCGTTCGCGCTGGTGCTGGCCGGACAGGTCGTCCGGGGGCGGATCGACGCGATCTATGTCGAGGACGACGGCACCCACCTGGTCATCGACTGGAAGACCAACCGGCGCGCCGATGCCGATCCGCTGCAACTGGCCATCTATCGCCTGGCCTGGGCCGAACTGCAGGGACTCCCGCTGGACCAGGTGCGCGCTGCGTTCCACTACGTGCGCACCGGCCTCACCGATGACCGGAGCGACGAACTGCCGGACCGTGAGGAGCTGGAGGACCTGCTCAGGTGAGTGCCGCGGCCAGGGCGATCTCGACCATGGCGGTGAATGACTGCTCCCGCTCCAGGGCCGGCATTTCCTCGCCGGTGACGATGTGGTCGGAGACGGTGCAGATCGCCAGCGCTCGGCGTCGGTGCGCGGCAGCGAGGGTGTAGAGCGCACTCGCCTCCATCTCCACGGCGAGTACGCCGTGCGCCACCATCGGGTCCATCAACTCCGGGCGCGGTGTGTAGAACTGGTCGCCGGAGAAGATCAGCCCGGTATGGGTCCGCACGTCATCGCGGCCCTCGGCGGCCTCCCACGCCTTGCGGAGCAGGTGGAAGTCCGCGACCGGGGCATAGTCCAGTCCGCCGAAGCGGAGCCGGTTCATGCCGGCGTCGGTGCACGCCCCGGTGGCCAGGACCAGGTCACGCAGGCCGACCTCCGGGACCAGTGCACCGCAGGAACCGACCCGGATGATCGAGGCGACGTCGTACTCGCGGAAGAGTTCGGTGGCATAGATCGACAGCGACGGCTGTCCCATCCCGGACCCCTGGACGCTGACCCGGTGCCCCTGCCAGGTGCCGGTGAAGCCGAGCATCCCGCGGACCTCGTTGTAGCACTCGGCGTCCTCGAGGAAGGTCTCCGCGATCCACCTGGCGCGCAGCGGGTCGCCGGGCATCAGCACGGCCGGGGCGATGGCTCCGGGCGGGGCAGCGATGTGGGTGCTCATGGGTCGATCGTAGGCGTGTGGTGTGCCCGGTGATCGCCTAACGTGCAGGGTGTGACCGACTCCGACCGCCTCACGCCCCTGTACCTCCCCACCGACCCTGCTGCCTGGAGCCCCTGGCTCGCCGACCGCTGCAAGGACGCCCTGGCCAGGGCGGGATCGCTGCGCGATGAACTCGTCGCCGCGCCACCGGGGCAGGTGCTGGACACCTGGAACCGGCTCGGCATCGAACTGGCCGGGGTCTTCGCCCTCTCCAGCCTGCTCGCCCAGGTCCACCCCGAGGCAGCGGTGCGGGAGCAGGCCGAGGAGATCGAGGTCGAGGCCAACCGCTTCCGGACGGGCCTGATGCTCGACGCCGACGTGTACGCCGCCCTGCTCGCCGTGCCGGGCGAGGGCTTGGATGAGGCTGCCTCGCGGGTGCTGGCCCACAGCCTGCGCGACTTCCGCCGCGCCGGGGTGGACCGCGACGAGGCAACCCGGCAGCGGCTGCGCGAACTCGACGAACTGGAGATGGAACTGGGCCAGGCGTTCGGCCGCGCCATCCGCGACGACGACCGGACCACCAAGGTGGCGGCGGCAGCGACCGCCGGGCTGCCCCAGGACTGGATCGACGAACGGCCCGCCGACGCCGACGGCATGGTCACCGTGACCTGCGACTATCCGGACACGGTGCCATTCCTCTCCTTCGCCCACGACGCACAGGCCCGCCGGGCGGTGGCACACACCACCCTCAACCAGGCCTGGCCGGAGAACGACGCCACCCTGTCGCGACTGCTGCGTGCTCGCCACGAGCACGCCCAACTGCTCGGGTACGCCGACTGGCCCAGCTTCGATGCCGAGGTCAAGATGATCGGCTCCGGCCCGGCGATCGGCGAGTTCATCGACTCCATCGCCACTGCCTCACTGGCCGCAGGGGAGCGCGACCTGGCCGTGCTCCTGGAGCGGGCCCGGCGCGACGCCCCGGACCTTGCCGCGATCGATGCCTCGAACTGGCGCTACTGGACCGAAGTGGTGCGCCGCGAGGAGTTCCGGGTCGACGCCCAGGAGGTGCGCCGCTACTTCGCCTTCCCCAAGGTCCGCCAGGGCCTGCTGGACGTGACCGGCCGCCTCTTCGGGCTGCGCTACGAGGCGGTGGCGGACGCAGCCACCTGGCACCCGGACGTGACGACGTACGACGTGTATCTCGACGGCGACGGCGACGGCGCGGAGCACCTGGGCCGGATCCACCTGGACCTCCACCCGCGCGACGGCAAGTACAACCACGCCGCCCAGTTCGACCTGGTCCCGGGCGTGCGCGGCGTACAACTGGCCCAGGGCGTGCTGGTCTGCAACTTCTCCCGCGGCCTGATGGAGCACGACGACGTGGTCACCCTCTTCCACGAGTTCGGCCACCTGCTGCACCACGTGCTCGCCGGACGCCACGACTGGGTCCGCTTCTCCGGGGTCGCCACCGAGTGGGACTTCGTCGAGGCGCCCAGCCAGATGCTGGAGGAGTGGGCCTGGGATGCCGAGGTGCTGGCCGGCTTCGCCACCGACGAGTCCGGCACCCCGATCCCCGCCGACCTGGTCGCCCGGATGCGCGCGGCCGACGAGTTCGGCAAGGGGTTCCTGGCCCGCACCCAGGCGTTCTACGCCGCGGTCTCCTACCGGCTCCACCTAGAGCGCCCCGACGACATCACCGCCCGGGTCGCCGAACTATACGACGCCTACAACCTGGTCCGTCCGCTGCCCGACACCCACTTCCACGCCAGCTTCGGGCACCTGGACGGCTATGGATCCGGCTATTACACCTACAAGTGGAGCTTGGTCATCGCCAAGGACCTCTTCTCCGCCTTCGACGCCGACGACCTCTTCGCGCCCGAGGTGGCCCAGCGCTATCGGGACCGGGTGCTGGCGCCCGGGGGCAGCAAGGACGCCGCCGACCTGGTCACCGACTTCCTCGGCCGCCCGTACGACGACCGGGCCTTCACCGCCTGGCTGGAACGGACCCCGGAGGTGGCCCGATGAACGCGTCGAAGGGTTCGCCGCTGCCGCACGCAGCGCTCTCGCTGCACGCCCACAACCGGCACGGGCTGGAGCGCACCGACGAGGAGTGGCTCGCCGCGCGCTGGTCCGATCCGACCACCCGGGTGCTGGTGATCGCCGGGACCCGGGTCCGCCCGGTCGACGGGGCGTTGGCGTGGGTGCCGCCCGCCGAGGCGCCCCAGGACGGACTGCGGATCCTGCTTGGCACCCGCGACGGCGTCACCTACTTCGCCGACATCGTGGCGCCCTCCCAGGCGCCGGGCGCCCGCGAGGAGTGGGTGGTGCTCCGGGCGGTGCTGCAGGCCCTGGCCGAGCACGCCCATGACGCGCCGCTGGTGATGCACGCGATCGGGATGGCCGAGTGGCACTGGGCCACCCGCCACTGTCCCCGCTGCGGGGGCGCGCTGCAGGCGCGCCAGGCCGGCCATGTGCTGGAGTGCGTCGAGTGCCACAAGCAGCAGTTCCCGCGCTCGGACCCGGCCGTGATCATGGTGATCACCGATGGCGAGCCCGGCACGGCGGAGGAGCGGTGCCTGCTGGGCCGCAGTCCCGCCTGGCCCGAGGGCCGCTTCTCCACCCTGGCCGGCTTCGTGGAGCCGGGCGAGACCATGGAGGACGCGGTACGCCGCGAGGTCGCTGAGGAGACCGGGGTCGAGGTGGGGGAGGTCGCCTACTTCGGCAGCCAGCCGTGGCCGTTGCCGGCCAGCCTGATGGTCGGCTTCGTCGGCCGCGCGCGGACCACCGAGATCGACGTCGACGAGTCCGAGATCGCCGAGGCTCGCTGGTTCACCCGCGCCGAACTGCGCGAGGAAGCGACCTCGGGCCGCGTCGTACTGCCCGGCGGGGTCTCGATCTCACGGTCACTGATCGAGCACTGGTTCGGCGAGGAACTCCCGGGTAGCTGGTAGGGGCCTGTCCGGGATGGGTCCGTTCCGTCAGCTCGTGGAACTCGACGCCCGGCCGCCGACAGCCCTGAGTGGCAGCCTTGACGGTTAGCATGGGGTCATGTCCTTGCTCGATCGCATTTCCATCGACCCTGCGGTGGTCCACGGTCGCCCGGCGATCCGCGGGACCAGGATGCGGGTCAGTGACGTGCTTGCGCTGCTGGCCGCAGGAGCCGATGAGGCAGAGATCCTCGAGGACTATCCCTACCTCACCACTGAAGACATCAGGGCGTGCCTCGCGTACGCCGCAGCTCAGGCCGACCACGCCATCGTGACCGCATCCTGACAGCGTGCGGTTCCTGATTGACACACAACTGCCGCCAGCTTTGGCGCGCTTGTTGGTCAGTCGTGGCCATGAGGCGGAGCACGTGGTCGACATTGGACCTGGCGAAGCGCCGGACCGGGACTGATTGAACTTCGCTGATTCCTGGCCCGCGGGATCAGTGACTGGCGAGAGCGCAGGTCAGCCGAGTTCGGCGAGCTTCGCCTTCACCTGGGCCAGGGACGGGTTGGTCTGGGCGCTGCCATCGGCGTAGACCAGCGTGGGCACGGTCTGGTTGCCCCCGTTGGCCTCCTCGACCAGCTTTGCGGCCTCCGGGTGCTGCTCGATGTCGACGATCTCGAAGGCGATCCCCTCCCGGTCGAGCTGGGACTTGAGCCGGTGGCAGTAGCCGCACCAAGGGGTGGAGTACATCGTGAAGGACATGCTCCCAGCGTACGCCGCGCCCTCGCGGCGTACCGAAGAACATGCAGTTGCCGCCTGGCAAGGCCGCACCCACGCGTGGCGGAAGGGCGGGGCCACCGCAACTGCATGTCCCTCCGCGCGGGCACTGGCTTGCGCGCGGGCACCGTACGCCGCCAGTGTCGGGGCCGCGTCCTAGTGTTGGGCGCATGGCCGACGACCTCCTCAGCGCACTGGACCCCGAGCAGCGCATGGTTGCCGAGGCGCTGCGTGGCCCGGTGCGGGTGCTGGCCGGCGCCGGCACCGGGAAGACCCGCGCGATCACGCACCGGATCGCGCATGGCGTGGCCACCGGCGTCTACCAGCCGACCGAGGTCCTGGCCGTCACCTTCACCACCCGTGCCGCCGGCGAGATGCGCACCCGGTTGCGCCAACTCGGGGCCCCCGGGGTCCAGGCGCGCACCTTCCACTCGGCCGCGCTGCGCCAGTTGCGCTACTTCTGGCCCACCGTGCACGGCACCGAGTTGCCGGAACTGACCGAGTCCAAGTTGCCCCTGATGGCGCTCGCGGCGCGCCGGCAACGCCTCGACGTCGACCAGCCGATGCTGCGCGACCTGGCCTCCGAGGTGGAGTGGGCCAAGGTCAGCAACGTCCGCCCCGAGGACTACGCGACCCTGGCGCCACGGCGCAGCCGGGAGGTGAATGGCGTCGACCATGCCACCGTGGCCCGCGTCTTCGGCGCTTATGAGGACGTCAAGCGGAGCCAGGGGCGGATGGACATGGAGGACGTCCTGCTGCTGACCGCAGCACTGCTGGCCACCGATGAGCGGGTGGCCGCCCAGGTCCGGCGGCAGTACAAGTTCTTCACCGTCGACGAGTTCCAGGACGTCTCGCCGATCCAGTCGGCGCTGCTCGACCTGTGGCTCGGCGGCCGCGACGAGATCTGCGTGGTCGGCGACCCGGCGCAGACCATCTACAGCTTCGCCGGGGCGAATGCGGACTACCTGCGCGAGTTCCCTGCCCAGCGCCCGGGCACCACGTCGATCGAACTGGTCCGCAACTATCGCTCCTCCCCGGAGATCATCGGCGCGGCCAACCACCTCCTTGCCGGCACCCGCTCCAGCGGCGTCCAGTTGCGGGCGCAACGCCCCAGCGGGTCCCGGGTGGACTACGTCGAGCACGCCGACGAGGTCGCCGAGGCCGAAGCGGTCGCTACCCGCATCGCCGAACTCCAGGCCGCCGGCCTGCCGCTGCGCGAGATGGCTGTCCTCTTCCGGATCAACGCCCAATCCGAGGCCTTCGAGGACGCCCTCACCGCACGCGGCATTGCGTACGTCGTCCGGGGGGCCGCCCGCTTCTTCGACCGCGCCGAGGTGCGCCAGGCGATCACCCTGCTCCGCGGCACGGCCCGCTCCAGCGGTGGCACCGGAGCGCTGGTCGACGACGTACGGGCCACCCTGGCCGGGATGGGGTGGGCCGATGAGCCGCCGAGTGGCCGCGGCACCGCGCGCGACCGCTGGGAATCGCTGCAGGCCCTCGCCTCGCAGGCCGAGGCGTTCGCTGCCGCCGATGGCGCGGCCACCCTGGGCGACTTCGTCGGCGACCTCGACAAGCGCGCGGCCGAGCAGCATGCCCCGGTCGCCGAAGGCGTCACCCTGGCCACCCTGCACACGGCCAAGGGCCTGGAATGGGACGCCGTCTTCGTCTGCGGGGTCCAGGAGGGCTCGATCCCGATCTCGTTCGCCCAGACGCCGGCCGAGGTCGAGGAGGAGCGGCGCCTGCTCTATGTCGGGGTGACCCGGGCCCGGGTCCACCTGCGGGTCTCCTGGTCGCTGGCCCGCAACCCCGGCGGCCGGGCCACCCGGCGTGCCTCCCGGTTCCTGCACGGGCTGCGCCCTGAGAGCGCTGCCGCACCAACCGGCACCAGCAGGAAGTCGAAGCGCGCGGCGAGGTCGGCCATGTGCTCCATTTGCGGCAAGCCGCTGGCCACGGCAGGGGAGAAGAAGGTGGGCCGTTGCGCGGACTGCCCGGCGGCGTACGACGAGGAACTCTTCGCCCGCCTCAAGGAGTGGCGGCGGGTCCGGGCCAGTGAGGACGAGGTGCCGGCGTACGTCGTGTTCACCGACAAGACGCTCGAGGCGATCGCAGAGGCGAAGCCACGCAATCCGACGGCATTGCTGCGGATCAGCGGCGTCGGACCGGCCAAGATCGAGCGCTATGGCGAGGCCGTCCTGGAGCTGATCGACTGAGCCCGGGTGCTCGGCGAAAAAAGTTTCTGCGAAATACCCATAAAATCAATTGCCCATTACACGGTCGGCGCGATAGTTTGTCACCCGTCCGATGAAACGGCGCACTACGGCCCTGGCAAGGTCGGCGCACGATGCACACGAAGGAGGTGGCACCAGATGAACAGCATCAAGATCTGCACCACGGCTGCACCGCAGTCGCGCATCGCCATGCCCACCTTCGACCTGGCTGCCACCCGCGGCGCCGTCGCCCGTGTGCGCATCGATGCCACGACCGTGAAGCACGCCGCTTCCTTCGAGGGAGCACCCATCGGGACCAGTGTCTGGAGACCACCGACACGTTGAGGACGACTCAACGCCGGCAGCTCCAGGCCGCGGAACCCGAGAACCGGGATCCGCGGCCTTTTTGTTTGGCCACCGCCCGATCTACACCCACGGATCAGGTCACGAGGAGGTGACAACACATGACCATCAGCGTTCTTGAACCAGCTGCCGGCACAACGCTCGGTGGGCTGCATGCTGCCGCCGACAAGGTCGAGGAAGAACTCCTGCCCTGCCGGGTCAACGACCCGGAGCTCTTCTTCGCCGAGTCACCCAGCGACGTCGAGCACGCCAAGGCGCTCTGCATCGACTGCCCGGTGCGGACCCTGTGCCTCGCTGGCGCCCTCGAGCGTCGCGAGCCCTGGGGCGTCTGGGGCGGAGAGCTCTTCTGTTCCGGGGTGGTGATCCCCCGGAAGAGGCCGCGGGGACGCCCCCGCAAGGACGCCGCCTGAGCGGCCAGCACCACAAGAAGTCGAAGGAAACCATGGACAACACACTCGTGACCGAAGGAAACAAGATGAATCTCTTGCATGAAGAACTGGCCCGCGCTCAACAGTCCGAGCGCCTGGGAGAGGCGCGCGCACGGAGTCGTGGCCGTGAGGCCGCACTTGCCCGTCGGCTCAGCCGCCGGGCGGAGAAGGCCGCCCGTGAGGCGCGCCTGGCCCTGGCCCGACTCTGATCGGAGCCACGTCGAGAAACAGGGTCCGGTCCGGATCCAGCAGCCGTCACCGGTGGTCACGCACCACCGGTGACGGCTATTTTCGTCCCGTGGCCACCTGTGACTTCTGCGGAACGACACCGGTCGGCGACGGCGACCAGGACCCGCCGCCGCTGACCTGGACCACCGCCGTGGAGAACGGCCGACAGCGCGTCTTCTGCGACGCGTGTTCGCGTGAACACCTGCGCTCGATCGAGGCCAAGCTCGACTCCGAGTGGTGGTGAGGCCTCACATCCCGACGGCCTGGCCCCAACTGCAGCCACACCCGGCATGCTGGCGCCAACGGACCAGGGGCAACTCCAGGTCGGCGCGGACGTCGATGGTGGCCGACCAGGTCCGCGGTTCGCGCCCGTCGATCCATGCCGTGACGTCCCGGGCCACCCAGACCAGCGCTGCCTCCATCAGGTCCTGCGGCACCGGCTCCGGTACGCCGCCCACTGCCGTCTGCCGGGCATGTTGGGCCACCACCAGGGGCCAGCGTGGGTCACGATCCGTGAGGTGGGCGTCGATGCAGCGCAGGCAGGCGGTCTGGCCCGGCACCACGAAGGGGCCGACCCGGACCTCCCCGTCGCTGGCAACGACCAGCAGGTGGGGGAAGTCGTCACGGACCAGGTCGTCGAACCGGTCCCGGTCTGGCTGCCCGGCATGGAGGTGGACGACCACGGCGGGTCCCAGCCCGGCGCGCACCCCGGCCCGGACCAGGTGCGCCTCGAGATGATCGGCCGCCCACTCCAGCCCGGAGTGGGTGATCGCCACGGCGGCGGATTCGCGATGGGCCAGCACCAGGGGAGTCCGGTCACCGTGCTCGCAGACAAGCGCGGCCCGGTCGGCCCGGTCCGGGGCGTCGTGTGCCGCGCCCAGGGCGGGCAGCACCAGGTCAGCGTCCAGGACGAGGCCCCGATCGACCAGGTCCATGCAGAGCCTGAGCACGTCGACATCGTGGGTCTCGGGCGGGACACCGTTGCGCATGCCGTCGAGGGCGGCCCGCACGGTGGGGGTGTCCGGTGCCCGGGCCACCAGGGGTTCGGTCAGGCCGACCTGGACCAAGCCGTCACCACGTTGGGTGATCCGCGATCCGGGGCGCAGCAGCGGGCGCCGGGGGAGTCCGGTGGGAGTGGGAGGAGTCATGTCGGCACCATGCCACGGCGGACGGCATCGGCGCTGGCGTCATCCACAGGCACATGCACGATGGCGCGTCCCCGACCGGGGACGCGCCATCGATTTCGGGTCTCGGGTGGCTCAGGCCTTGCCGAGGATCCGGTTGAGGTTGGTGCTGCACACGGGGCACACAGCCTTGGCCATGCGGGTGCCCTTCTCGTTCACCTTGACCTCGCCCGAGGCCTCGCGCTTCTCCTTGCACTTCACGCAGTAGAACTCGCCGCTCCAGGTCTCCGCCATGACGGCCTCCTTGCCTATGTGTTTCTTGGTCGTCGCGACGGGGTGAGGGGGAAGCCCGCCGGGGTCTCCACGGTTCGCATGTCGACCACGGAAAACCCTACGGCACGCGGCCACCGGGGCGTGGGAGGCGCCCCGTACGCCGTTCAGGGGCGTTTCTGGGCCGTCGCTGCCCGGCGATACCCACTAGCCTCGTGCCATGCCTGCCGATGACACCACGCAGCTCCAGGACCACGCCCTCCCGTTCCTGCGACTGGACCGGCCACGACCAGGCCTGGCCGTGATCACGCTCGACGACCATCCGCGGCGCAACGTGATGTCGGACGAGATGACCGCGTCATGGGTCCGCGCGATCGACGAACTGGCCGGGGACCGCGACGTACGGGCCGTGGTGGTCACCGGGGCCGGCAGCGCCTTCTGCTCCGGCGGCGACCTGGGGTGGCTGGCCGCCGAGCCGGACGCCAGCGTGGACCAGCTCCGTGCGCGGATGCTGCCGTTCTATCGGGCCTGGCTCTCGATCCGCCGCCTCGAGGTGCCCACCATCGCTGCGATCAACGGCCCCGCCATCGGCGCCGGGCTCTGCGTCGCGCTGGCCTGCGACATCCGGTACGCCGCCGACACGGCCCGGATGGGTGCCCCCTTCGTGCACCTCGGCCTGCACCCCGGGATGGCCTCGACGTACCTCTTCGACGACGTCGTGGGTCGCGCGGTCGCCCGCGACCTGCTGCTCACCGGACGGATCGTGGACGCCGAGGAGGCAATGCGCCTGGGCCTGGTCAGCCAGGTGATCGCCGCGGACGGGTTCGATGACGCTGTGCTGGAGGCCGCGTCCCGGGTGGCGGCAGCCGCCCCGGTGGCCACCCGGTTGACCAAGCTGGCGCTGGCCGGGGCGGGGCACCGCGACCTGGAGAGTGCGCTGCAGTGGGAAGCGTTGGCGCAGCCGGTGACGATGGCGACCGCGGACCTGCACGAGGGGATCGCTGCGGCGAAGGAGAAGCGGACGCCGCGCTTCAGCGGCTCCTGAGCCACGACGGTAGAAGGGGCCCCGGACTCCACCGCCACCCTTGCCTTCCCCTTGCGAGAGTGGTGGCTTGATGGTCCAGGGCCCCATCTGGGGGATCACGCTAGGGCCGCGCTCACGCTCCGGTCAACGCCGAACCGCCACGCCCTGTGGACAACGCTGTGGAAAACCTGTGGAACTGTCCCTTTTCCCTGTGTGGAAACAGGGGATGGGGCTGTGGACAAGGAAGCGGGACCACGGCACGAATACGATGCTGAGCAGGGACAATGCTCCTCCACCCGCTGTGGAGGAAAGAAAGGAAGGGCGATGGGCGAGGACGTCGCATCGGGTGCTCCCGGACCGGTGGCCGCGCTGCGCCGGATCGCCTTCCTGCTCGAACGCGCCCGCGAGGACAGTTACAAGATCAAGGCATACCGCAGCGCCGCCGCGGCGATCCTCCCGCTCGGCGAGGACGAGGTCGCCGCTCGCGTGGAGGCGGGCACCCTGGGCGACGTACCCGGGATCGGGAAGAGTACGGCGGCCGTGATCACCGCGGCTGCCCGCGGTGAGATGCCGGAGCGCCTGGCCGAACTCGAGGCGAAGTACGCCGGTCCGCTGGTCCCGGGCGGGCGGGAATTGCGGGCGCTGCTGCGCGGCGACCTGCACGCGCACTCAGACTGGTCCGACGGCGGCTCGCCGATCGAGGAGATGGCCTTCACCGCGCTGGAACTGGGACACGACTACCTGGTGCTGACCGACCACTCACCGCGCCTGACGGTGGCCCACGGGCTCAGCGCGGCCCGCCTGGCCCGGCAACTGGAGGTCGTCGACGCCGTCAATGACCACCTGGCCGGCGCCTTCCGCCTGCTCAAGGGGATCGAGGTCGACATCCTCACCGACGGCACCCTCGACCAGAGCGAGGAGATGCTCGCCCGGCTCGAGGTCCGCGTGGCCAGCGTGCACTCCAAACTGGCCATGGACGCCGATGCGATGACTCGGCGGATGATCACCGCCATCGCCAACCCGTTCACCAACGTGCTTGGCCACTGCACCGGGCGCCTGGTGACCGGCAACCGCGGCACCCGGCCCGGCTCCACCTTCGACGCGCAGGCAGTCTTCGAGGCGTGCCGCGACCACGGGGTCGCAGTCGAGATCAACTCACGCCCCGAGCGACGTGACCCGCCGACCCGGCTGCTGGAACTCGCCCGCGACATCGGCTGCCTCTTCTCCATCGACTCCGACGCCCACGCGCCGGGCCAACTCGACCTGCTCGACCACGGTTGTGAGCGGGCCGAGGCCGCAGGCATCGATCCCGAACGGATCGTCAACACCTGGCCTGTCGAGCGCCTGCTGGCCTGGGCCAACGACTAGCGTGGACTTCATGGCCGATCCGGAGATCGAGGTGCGCCGCTCCAAGCGGCGCCGCCGCACCGTGTCGGCCTACCGCGAACAGGGGCGCACCATCGTGCTTATCCCGGCGTCGATGTCGAAGGCGCAGGAAGCGGAATGGGTCGAGAAGATGGTAGCCCGCCTGGATCGGCAGGAGCAGCGCCGCCGTCCTTCCGACGAACAACTCCTGGACCGGGCCAGGGACCTGGCCGGCCTCTACTTTGGCGGCATCGTCGAGCCCGAGACCGTGCGCTGGGTCGACAACCAGAAGTCGCGCTGGGGCTCGTGCACCCCCAGCGACCGCTCGATCCGGCTCTCCTCACGACTGCAGGGGATGCCGGCCTGGGTGGTCGACTACGTCCTGGTCCACGAACTGGCCCACCTGATCGAGCCGTCCCACAACGAGGAGTTCTGGGGCTGGGTGGACCGCTACCCGAAGACCGAGCGGGCCAAGGGCTTCCTGGAGGGGTACTCCGCCGCGACCACCGATGGTGATGACCCCAGCGACCACGTCGACTGAC
>NZ_JAUZVI010000018.1:0-29388 GCF_031844485.1 Nocardioides sp. AE5 | reverse complement strand
GCCAGCGACAGGCAACTCCGCCACATTGATGCGTTAACCAGGCACCTCGACCTGTCCTCCCCGGAACGATCAAGGAACCGCGAACTTGAAACATCCCCTCTCGACCTGCCCACGAAGGTTCGACCCTGGCCACCGTCGACCAGCGGCTCCGTGGCCGGAGCCACGTGCACCAGTGCGCGGGCGATGCCCAGCCCGATCCCGCACCACCCGTAATGACGGCCATCCGGCAATCTGGCCGTACAGCTAGTTTCTATGTCGCGTAAAACAATGCCCCCAATCGCTTCTCGCCCTGAAACCAAGCATCGCTACCGCCATCGCGCGACAACTCAACAAGCGGGGTCGACAGAACACCCCGGTGGCCCAGTCGGAGATCCCGGCGCCCTGTGCGCACCGCGGGCGCCTCGCCTGCCCGCGCGCCGCAAGGTGAACGACACAGTTTCGGTTCTGGGCGACCCCAGTGTCGTCCTGAGTGCATCCGCCGATGGCTACGAGAGCGACCCACTTATCCCGGATCCGTAAGTTGTTGGGTGGCCCGGGAGGGTCGGGTGTGGCTGAGCCTTGATCGTCGTTGTTGTGGCTCCGGTGGATTGACCGCCCGGCTCCTCCGGGGGCGCCTTGGCTGCTGATTGAGATGCGCGTTCTGGTCGCTGTTTACGGATCCGCCGGCGAGGAGTTCTTCGGGCCGACGATGAAGTTCAATGGTTCGAAGGGAGCGATGGGAATGAAGCCAGTCCCGCAAGGCTGGGCAGGAGTCGACGTCGGCAAGGGACACCACTGGATGTGCCTGAACGCCGAGGACGGAACGACCCTGTGGTCGAGCAAGGTCATCAACGACGAGACCACGATTCTTGAGGCCATCGGCGAGGTCTGTTCTCGCGCCGAGCAGGTCACCTGGGCAGTGGACGTGACCGGCACGATGTCCGGGCTGCTGCTCGCACTGCTGGCCGCCCACGACCAGACCGTCAAGTACGTGCCCGGCCGGGTCGCGAACAAGATGGCCGACACCTACCGCGGCGAAGCCAAGACCGATGCCCGCGACGCCTACGTCATCGCCGAAACGGTCCGCCAGCGCGGCGATCTGACCGAGGTCGAGGTCGCGGCCACGTTGGTGACTGAGTTGAAGTTGCTGGTCACCCACCGCACCGATCTGGTCGCCGACAGGGTCCGTCTGGTCAACCGACTCAGGGACACCCTCAGCGGCTAATTTCCTGCACTGGAGCGGGCTTTCGACTACGCCCACAGTCGTGGCGCGCTGGTTCTGCTGACCGGCTATCAGACCCCGGACGCGATCCGCCGCATCGGAAAGTCGCGGCTGCTCACATGGCTGGCCAAGCGGAAGGTCCGCAGCGCCGGCCAGGTCGCCGCCGACGCCACCGATGCGGCTGCGGCGCAGCACACCGTTGTCCCTGGACAGGACGTGGCTGCCTCGATCGTCGCCGATCTGGCCGCCCAGTTGCTGGCGATCGACGAGCGGATCAAAGACGTCGACGCGCGGGTCACCACGACCTTCCGCGCCCATCCCCAAGCCGCGATCATCGAGTCGCTGCCCGGCATGGGACCGATCCTCGGCGCCGAGCTCATCGCCGCGGCCGGCGACCTCAACGGCTACGCCAACGCCGGCCGGCTCGCGTCAGCCGCCGGTCTGGTCCCGGTCCCGAAGGACTCCGGCCGACGCACCGGGAACCTGCACCGACCGGTGCGCTACTCCCGCAAACTGCGTCGAGTGTTCTACCTGTCCGCCAACGCGGCGATGATGCGCGAAGGACCGAACCGCGACTACTACCTGAAGAAGCGCAGCGAGGGCGACAAGCACGTCCAAGCACTCATCTGTCTGGCCCGCCGCCGCGTCGATGTCCTCTGGGCGCTGCTGCGCGACAACCGACCCTTCGAGCTCACACCGCCGTCGCGGAATGAACTGCCTGCAACGGCTTGACAAAGTCATTGAGAATCCGTAAACAGCGACCAGAACGCGCATCTCAATCAGCAGCCAAGGCGCCCCCGGAGGAGCCGGGCGGCCAATCCACCGGAGCCACAACAACGACGATCAAGGCTCAGCCACACCCGACCCTCCCGGGCCACCCAACAACTTACGGATCCGGGCTTATGGGGAAGCCAGGGCGCATATGTCGCGAGGAAGACCATTCCCCATGGCTTCGCGAAATGGTTTGCCTCAGTTCAGTTGGCGCTCGATAAGCTTTTCAAGACCATCCATAGCCGCAGCGAGATCGAAATTCGGATCCAGTTGGCGCTGAAGGCCGAGCCCAAAGATGGCACCATTGACGACCGAAGCAATCTGATAGATCTCATCGCCTTTCTCCGCGCCCGCGGAGACGAGTACGTGGACTGCTGCCTTGCGTCGGTTGGCAAAGAACTGCAGGTAGTGGTCATGGACCGGACCGTCCTTGGACACGGCCTCGGTCAGGAGCATGTACAGCATGGCTGCGGCGGGAGTGTGCATCCATTCCTTAACCCGCTGAAACAGTTCCCGCACGCCCTCGGGGCCGGCGCTCTTGATGGAACCCGCAGGAATGAATTCATCGATCGCTCTCTCCACCACGGCAATGAGGAGACCGTCCTTGTTCTCGAAGTGCCATGGGATTGAACCCCGGCTGATCCCAGAGAGCTGGGCTATGTCGACGAAGGACGTTCGCGCGAAACCTTTCTGCCCGAAGAGGATCTCAGCGGCGTCCAAGATCCGGCGACGGCTCTCGTCGCCGATCTCGTCCATGCGACTCTTTCGTAGGCTCATCCTGAGATCCTCTCTGCTAAACTAGACACACTCTATGCTACGCACCACCGACTCTGTCGATCAGGCATCGAGTATGAGACGTTGTGCCGATACGTCATAGTCGCGTGCTGGTCGGGTGCCCCAGCGGTGTGGTCCATGCCTGGCGGAGGAGTCGTCGGACGATGATGGCGGCGTTGGCCGTGCGGTGAAGGGGCGATCACGTGGCACGTTTCTCGGTCCAGTAGGCGAGTTTGTGGAGGCTGCGGTTGTGCCAGGAGTCGGTGCGCTCCACGACCCGGCGCGCGTCGGCTTGGAGCGGGGAACCTCTTCTTGCTGATCATCCCTTTGCGGCGAAGTTCATCGAGGAACGAACCGGGTCGCCTTACCGTCGTAGCGGCCGTGGCCGAGCACGGCTACCCGGACGAGCTTGTCGAACACGATCCGGTCGCTGATGCGTGGCCAGTGACAGCCCAGCGGGTGGGCCTCGACATGTTCTGGGATCAGCGCGACGAACTGGTCTCCAGCAGTTCGATGATGAAGATGGCAGGGCAGGCACGAGCACCTCGGGAAGAAGCTGAATCAGATACCACTTCCTCCACCGGGGCCGTGCCTGTTTTATGGACCGACACGCAACTCCCTAGTTGGCGCAACCTCTAATGCCCAATGCGGGCGAAAACAGCGGGCCTCTTCTCAAGGTATGCCTGCCACCCTTCCTTGATGTCATCACCTTCGACAGCTTCGCCGAGCAGTTTCCTAGAACTGTCGGACGACTCTCCCAGCGAATCGTGTAGGTCGCGATAGACCTGCTGCTTGATAATGGCGAGAGAGGTCGGAGAGCAGTTCTTTGACAGATCACGAACGTAAGCGGCAGCAGTTTCCAACAGATCACCAGCCGGCACTGTGACGTTCACCAAACCCAGGCGCAACGCCTCATCCGCAGCGACTCGACGCGACGAAAGCAATAGGTCCAGCGCCGGAGCCGTGCCGATCAGACGCGGTAACAACCAGCTGCTAGCACCCTCTGCAACAGTCCCCCGCTGCGAGAAAGACATCGAGATGAAGGCGTCGTCGGCCATGAAACGCAGGTCTGCCCACAAGGATAGAACGGCGCCCATGCCCAGCGCTGGACCATTGATGGCGGCTATCACGGGCTTGCGAAGGTTCAGCATGTAGTCGAACGGGCCAGCGGGGTCGTCCGACGTCGTCAACGCTTCGTCAGCGTCCGCAGTCATGTGACGCAGGTCGTCCATCCTCAGGGCCTTCAGGTCCCCACCCGCACAAAAGGCACGACCTGAGCCCGTAACGACGACGCCGACCACGTTCTTGTCTGCCTCGGCGCCCAGCATCGCCTCACGAAACTCGTGAGCCATCGTCGGCATCCACGCATTGAGTCGCTCAGGACGGTTCAGTGTGATGACTGCAACCGGGTCGGTGACCTGGTACTGGATCGTTTCGTACTGAGCAGTCAATGTCGTGTCCTTGGTCGTGTAGTTCGAGCGATGCTTACTTGCCATAGGCACTGCTGCGCCTCATGGTGCCGTGCAATTGTCGGCCAGTTCGAGTTCTAGGCGAACGGCATCCTTTCGGTGAACCGCGCCGCGACCGCAACGCTAGCATAGTCTATGTTGAGCAACCAATGATCTGATCATTTCACTCCCGGGACCGTACTTCCGCACGTTCTTTCAAGACGTCGCGAGTGTGTTCGCCCAGGTGCGGGGGAGGCTGACTGGATCGCGGCTCCTCCCCGTCGAACCTGACCCCCAGCGGCAGATAGCGCAGAGTTCCTTCACTGGGATGCTCCAGGGCGTATGTAACTGAGCCAGGACCCCGTTCGGCGAGCATCTGCCGGGCATCGCCAATAGCGGTGGCGGGGATGTCCAGTCGCTTGAAGACCTCCAGCCAGTTCGCGGTGGTGCCGGTCGGCATTAGCCCCTCTACAATCTGATATAGAGCACCGATGTTCTCGGCCCGCGCGGCCACATCTCGGAAACGCGGGTCGTCCAGGAGTTCGGACCGTCCAATGTGGCCCAGGAACTTCTCCCAGTGGGCGGGCGTGTAGATGGTCACGCTCAACCATCCGTCGGACGTGCGGTAGGGCCCCCGGTTCGGGGACGTAATGCGAGGATAAAGCGAGGGGCCTAGAGCCGGTTCGAACGTCTCCCCACCCAGGTGCTCGATGAGGGCGAATCCCGTCATAACGTCGAGCATCGGGATCTCGATGGCAGTTCCACGGCCATGAATGTCACGGTGCCGCAACGCGGCGAGAATCATCATCGCCCCCATCATTCCGCTGGTCTTGTCCGCCAGCACTGTTGCGACATAGGTAGGCTGACTGCCTAGGGAAGCCTGGACCGAGAGCATTCCCGAACTGGCTTGAATGATGTCGTCGTAGGCGGGAACGTCCTCAGCCCCAGAACCCGTCGCATAGCCTTGGATGGTGCACAACACCACGGAGGCGTGCCGTTCCCGAACCGACTCGGGTGCCAAGCCAGCACGACGAGCAGCCGCCGGCCGCATGTTGTGGATGACGACGTCGCTTGTCGCGATGAGGGACTGCAGATCATCGCGTCCGCACTCCGAGCGCAAGTCCAAGACGACGCTCTGCTTGTCGGCATTCAGCGCCAGGAAGAGACTGGCCATCCCCGTCGTACGTGACGGACCGATCCGCCGGGTGATATCGCCTTCGGGAGGTTCGACCTTCACCACTGCAGCGCCCAACTGTGCCAAGAGCATGGCGCAGTATGGCGCCGACATCGTGGAGCCGACCTCCAAGACACGAAGTCCCTGCAGCGGCTTCGAGACACACCCGCTTGAAGCCCTTTCGGCGTCCGCGTGCTCCCGGTCCATGCTCAGCGCCCCATGAAGTGCGGCGGCCTACGCTCCGCGTCGGCGCGCACGCCTTCGCGAGCATCCTCGGTCTGGAAGTGCTGATCCTGCTCGGCTCGCTCCCGACTCGTCGCCACCCCCACCGCTTCACCGAGATGCCCACGCAGCGTTGCCTTGATCGACCTCACGGCCAAGGGTGCGTTGGCCGCGATCTGGGCGGCGAGCTCCTTCGCTGCCGTCAGCTCGCCCCCGACAGGCGCGAGTCTGTCGGCCAAGCCCATGTCGAAGGCTTCTTTGCCGCCGATACGGCGACCGGTATAGAGCAGGTCGAGTGATCGTTGATGGCCCACCACGAGCGGCAAGGTGACAGAGAGCCCAAATCCAGGGTGAACGCCCAGCCGCGCAAAGGGGGCAGAGAACCGACTCGCGGCCGACGCCACGCGAAAGTCACATGCCAGCGCGAGGCCCAAGCCGCCGCCAATGGCTCCGCCCTGCACAGCCGCAACGATGGGCAGCGGCGACTCGAACAGGCGCGTCGCAGCATCGTAGAGATGCAGTTCATCGGGACCGGTGAGCGCGGCGCCCGAGACTCCGTCGACAAGGTCGGCGCCCGCACAGAAGTGCTTACCGACCCCGCTGAGCACGACCGCGCGAGCTCTCCCGGAGGCGGCCAGCTCATCCAGCGCGGCGGCGATGGCACCGATCATCTCGGCAGAGAAGAAGTTGTTCCGACCCCGGGCGAAGAAGACCGCGCCAACGTGGTCATCGGATACCTCTGTGTCGATGGTGAAGTCAGGCATACGTCCCTCGTGAGTATTCGTCTCTGCTGTCGGTGTGCGGCCCCTACGGGCTGGCAGTCGCTTTCTGCGGTGAGGGAGCCGGTCCGACCCCCTCACCGCGGGATTCCTGCGACTTACGGCACGTTCATACGCCTCGGGTCATTCGACTTGAATCCAGTCACGTTGGCCGCGCTGGCGAACGTGTTGGACGGCAGGCAGACGACCACCTGGTTGGTCCCGGCATTGAGCGCGGTCTCGGTGATCTTCCCGAATGCCTCTGCTCGGACGGCCGGATCGACGCTGCTGCGCGACTCTGCGATGAACTCAGGGATCTGCGGATCGATGAACTCGCCGGAGCCGGGCCGCACGACATAGTTTTGCTCGGCCCAAGTGGCCACATCGGGGCCCGATGAGGTGAGTAGGGTCACGATCAGTTCATAGTCACCCGCACGCTGCCTTCCGAGCAGATCCGCGTAGTCGATGACCTCCACCTTCGTCTCGATGCCGACGTCCGACAACTGGTCTTGAAGCACTTCGGCGAGTCGCTGGTACGCAGTCACGTTGGGGGCCAAGATGGTCAGGGAGAGTCCACCCGGGACAGCGGCTGCGATAGTTGCGCGGGCACCATCCGGGTCATACGCCACGTACGGCGCTTCGTCGATGCTGTCGTCGTGGGCCACATGCTCCTTGGGGTAGGGCTGTGCTGTCACCGTGCACCTGCCATCCAGCAGGAACTCGCTGATGCTCTCTCGGTCAATGGCATTCGAGATGGCTTTGCGCACCTCTGCATTGCCCAACACCGGGTGATCCGCGTTGATCGCCAGACCGTACGCCGTGGGCGCGGCCTCGTCGTACGTCATGAGCCCGGCCGCATCGGCTTCTGCCATCTGGTTGGGGCGAATAAGAGCAGCGTCGATCTGCCCTGACTTGAGGGCATTCATCCGAGCCGAATCATCGGTGTAGATGCTGACCTCGACTCCGCGGGGGATGATCTGGTCAGCCGCCCAGTAGCCGTCCCAGTAGTCAAAGGTGATGTTGGAATCGGTGACCTCCGAAACCGTGAAGGGCCCCGCGCCCACGGGGTCCGTGCTGGTGGTGCCGGCCTCCAGACTCGCCGGGCTGACGATCATGCCGGCGAATCCCGCCATCACGTTCGGGAGATCTCCCGCCGGGCGGTTGGTCACGAATCGGACGTGAGTGTCGTCGACGGCCTCGACCGTGTCAATCATCGACAAAGCCCCCGCCAACAGACTTCCCGATTCCATGAAGTGATCCATGGTTGCCACCACTGCGTCGGCGTTGAAGGGAGTCCCGTCCTGGAACGTGACTCCTTCGCGCAGGGTGAAGTCGACCGTCTGGGCGTCGTCAGAGATGCTCCACTCAGTCGCGAGGCCCGGGTTCAGGCTCCCATCCAACTCGCCATCGACCAGCGTGTCGAAGATCAGGCTCATGTAAACGGTCTGCGCCGCACTGCTCGCCGCCGGGTCCAACGACGTCGGAATCGTCGTGGTACCCCACCGCACGACCTTGCCCGTTCCGGGCTCGACATCGGCGGGGGTGTCGCCCCCACCAGAACTCGTCCCACCGCAAGCTGCAACGAGTCCAAGCACCGTGGTAGCGACCACCGCACGGAGTGTTGATCGTCTCATGACTAAATCCTTACTAGGAGATGGAGCATTGACATTTCTTCCCAAGACGCCTTGCTCGCTGGTCTGCGCCTTGCACCGGCTTCCCCGTAGCGCCCAGCGGTTCTAGAACTTCAGTTGGATGCGGTGGTTGACAGAGCCGGTTCGTGCAAGAGGCAGGCCACCTGGTGTCCCCCGCCCACATCGACTACGGGTGGATCGAGTCGTGCGCACTCGGGCATCGCCACCGGGCAACGAGTCCGGAATCGACAGCCCGTCGGGACGTCGTCCGGGCTGGGAATCTCACCATCGAGCACGATGCGTTGGCGCGAACGCTGCACAATCGGATCCGCGACCGGGACGGCGGAGAGCAGTGCCTGGGTGTAGGGGTGCTTCGGGTTCTCGGCCACACTCGCCGCCGGTCCACGTTCAACGATCCGGCCCAGGTACATGACCGCGATCTGGTGGGAGAGGTGTCGTACCGTTGCGAAGTCGTGGGAGATCAGGACCAACGCCAAGCCCTGTTCTTCCTGCAGTTGCAACAGCAGGTTGAGGATCTCGGAGCGAGTACTGAGGTCTAGTGCCGAGGTCGGCTCGTCGGCAACGAGGACCTTGGGCGAGAGCGAGAGCGAGCGGGCGATAGCCACGCGCTGACGTTGGCCGCCCGACATTTGCTCCGGCAGACGGTGAACGAGCCGCGGGTCCAGCGCCACTCGCTCGGCCAGTTCCTCCGCACGAGCGGGAAGTGCCTTGCGTCCTGCGAGACGGTGCACAAGAAGCGGCTCGGTCATGGCATGCGCGGCAGTTTTGGTGGGATCCAAGGATCCGTAGGGGTTCTGGTGGATCATCTGGACACCACGACGAAAATCGCGAAGTTCCGCACGCTGCAGACGCGTGACGTCTCGGCCACCGAGGGTCAGCTTCCCTTCATCGGCGGCGAGCAACTTGGTCATCAGGCGCCCCAACGTTGACTTGCCCGAGCCGGACTCTCCCACCACGCCCACCGTCTGGCCCTCGGCAACACCCAACGAGACCGAGTCGACGGCATGCACGAAGCGTCGCCTTCCGAGCACGGTGTTGCTGCGCACTGGGAAGGCCTTGCTCAGCCCGTCAGCGCTGAACACCGGATCAGCATTCGTCCCCTCGCTCGCCACTTCCAGCCTTCCTGGTACGACGGATGCTTCATTCGACGTCATGGCGTCCTCTCCGATCGAACTACCTCATCGATGCGCAAGCACCGGCTCTCGTGATGGGGGTGCACCTGCGCCACCGGGATGGTCCCGTCAAGGCAGAGGGAAGGCACCATGTAGGAGCACCTGTCTTGGAATCGGCACCCCTGTGGAAAGGCTCCTGCCGGAGGGACTCTCCCGGGAACAATCGGTAGAGGTTTCAGCCGCTTGCCAGTTTGAGGAACCGAGGACAACAGCGCCCTCGTATAGGGGTGAGCAGGAGAGGCGAAGAGATCTTCGGTCTGTGCCTGCTCGACGGTCTCGCCGGCGTACATCACCACCACACGGTCAGCGACGCCCGCCACCACTCCCAGGTCATGAGTGACAAGAAGCACCCCCATCCCGTTTCGCTCCTGGATGCTCTTCAGAAGTTCAAGGATCTCGGCCTGGACAGTGACGTCCAGTGCGGTTGTCGGCTCGTCCGCGATGAGCAGTTGCGGCTCACAGGCGACGGCAGCAGCGATCAGGGCTCGCTGCTGCATCCCGCCGCTCAGTTCGAACGGGTACGCCGCCGCCCTGCTTCGCGGGTTGGGAATCCCCACGAGCTCCAGGAGCTCGATCGCCTTCTCCGTCGCGACCTTCCGCGATTCCTTGAGATGCAATTGCCTGGACTCGGCAATCTGGGCACCAATGGTCATCGTGGGGTTCAGGCTCGACATCGGATCCTGGAAGACCGTGCCGACGCTCGAGCCTCGCAGCGCGGCCAGGCGCCGCGCCTTCGCTCCTGTTGTCTTCTCACCTGCGATCAAGACCGTGCCCGCCGAAACAGCCACGACCGCGGGGAGGAGTCCTAGGATGGCGAGCGCAGTGATCGACTTGCCACACCCGGATTCGCCGATCAGGGCCACCGTCTCCCCGGCGCGAACCTCGAAGCTCACGTCGTCGACCAGCCCGGGCTGGCCGGGCGAACCCAGGAGGTCCAGGCGCAGGCCCTCGACAGAGAGCACCGTTTCGATGCCTGTCTTGCTGACAGGGTCGCTGAGAGTCATGACGTCTTCCGATCTCCAGTCACGTCTCGCACCACGTCGCCGAGGGTGTTGAACGCGAGAATCGTGAGGGTGAGGCACACGCCGGACGGGATCACGGCGTACGGGGCACGGAACTGCTGGTCAGCGGCGGCCTTGAGCATGGACCCCCAACTCGCCTGGGGCAGTTGGACGCCCAGGCCCAAGAAGCTAAGCCCCGCCTCGGCCAGCAGCGCGAAGCCCATCATCAGGGTGATCTGAACGAGTAGTGGAGCGAGCACATTAGGCAGGCAATGCACCCAAACGACACGGTTGGTGGAAGCGCCGATCGATTGCGCCGCATCGATGTAACCCTCTTCAACGACGCTCAGCGTGGCGCCACGGACGATCCGGAAGAGCCGCGGAGCGAACACGAGCCCGATGGCAATCATGGTTGTCCCGATGCCAGGACCGAGAACGGCAACGATGGCAATCGCCGCGACAATGGCAGGAATGCTCAAGAGCGCGTCGGCGATACGCGACAGCACCGCGTCCACCCGGCCTCGAAGATAGCCAGCGAACAGGCCAGAGGGAAGTCCCACAAGCACGGCGAGCCCCACCGCCACGACGGGAGCGATGACCACGATGCGAGTGGCATAGATCAGTCGGCTGAGCACGTCACGTCCGAAATCGTCCGTGCCTAGCCAATGCTCGGAACTCGGTCCCTGGAACTGGTCCCGAAGGCTCTGATCATAGGGGTCGTACGGCGCGATCAAGGGCGCGAAGACTGCGACGAAGACCAAGCCGACCAAGAGGCACAAGCTGATGGCCCCCGCGGGCCGCCGCACGATCTGACGCAGGACGCGGAGCCCTGGACGCCGCCTGCTCGCCGGCAAGGGGACGGGCATTGAATGCGATGTAGTCATGAACGAACCTTCGGGTTGATCCAGCCGTACGACACATCAACGATCAGATTGATGGTGATAACGATGACGGCGACGAGGACGACATAGGCTTGGACCACTGGATAGTCCTGACGAACCACGGCCGTGATGGCGAGGGTCCCCAAGCCAGAGACACCGAAGACGGCCTCAATGATCACAACACCTCCCAACAAGGACGCCGACTGCAACCCGAATACCGTGACCACTGGGATTGCGGAGTTGCGGAGGACATGTTTGCGGACAAGCCACCCACCGTTCGCTCCGCGCGCCCGTGCAGCCAAGACGTAGGGGCGAGAGAGGACGTCCACCACACCACCGCGCGTCTGACGGGCAATCTCTGCGGTCATCGCCAGCGCTAGCGCGACGGCTGGAAGAATGATGTGGCGCAACCATTCCCCAAGGCCTTCGGTGATCGGCACATAACCGGTCGCGGGTAGCCAGTTGACCTGGAACGAGAAGATCGACACCAAGAGCAATCCCACCCAGAAACTTGGCATCGCGATCCCCAAGGTGGCTAGCAAGGACACGCCCCGATCAATCCAACTATCGCGTCGAAGCCCCGCCAGCGTTCCCGCTGTGACACCAAGCACAGCAGCGAGCAGAATCGCTACGATCGAGATCGAGATGGTGGCTGGCGCTGCTTGCATCAGGGACTCGGCCACGGAGCGATCCGTGTACAGCGAGGTGCCGAAGTCACCTTGGACGGCGGAGAGCAACCAACTCCCGAACTGGACGGCCATGGACCGATCCAGGCCCAGCCGCTCACGTGCGGCATCCACTTCTTCCTGCGTCGCATTGCTTCCGACGACAGCCTCAGCAGCATCGCCGGGAGCAGCTTGCATCAACAAGAACACAACCAAGACCACGAGGAGAACGGAAACAGCCGAGACGCCAACCCTCCGCAAGACCCGAATCATCATGATGACGCCGCCAGATCCCGGCGACATCCAGTGGGCTGCGACGGAAAGGTGACCTTGCCAGGCAAAGCGCTGAGCTCAAGCGCTCGGCAGTCCAGACGCTGCACGTTCCTGTCTCCATTCCTAGTTGCATTGTGAGCCACACCACGCGGCCTGAGTCAGTACCGTACAGCGCGGCAGAGCATATGTCCATCAACATAGCCTTTGATCGCCTGCCGGCCTCGGCAGCGTCTCGCCAGATATCACCTATGCTGGGCGACATAGACACTGTCGCATGCATAGGAGCCGTCCATGAGTCTCACTCACCCCGAACACACTCGTCAGATCCGAAGCTTGGTCACGCACGATGGCGACCTTGAGCTGTTCCTCGTTGAGCGGCCGATCAAGGCTCCCAAGGCCGACCAGGTGATAGTTCGCATCCAGGCAACCCCGATCAATCCCTCTGACCTCGGTCTCCTGCTGGCTTCCGCAGATCTGACCCGGGCTACCCAAGGTGGGACCAAACAATCGCCAACCATCACGGCCCCCATCCCGGATCACGGGCGCGAAACGCTGAAATCCAGAGCTGGCGTCGCGATGGCCGTTGGCACGGAGGGGGCTGGAACCGTTGTCGCCGCCGGAGATTCCCCGGAAGCTCAGGCTCTGTTGGGACACACCGTTGCTTGCCTGGGCGGCGCAATGTACACGGAGTACCGGACTCTTCCCGCGAGCGCCTGCATGATCCTTCCGGACGGCACCTCGCCAGCGGCCGCGGCAGCGAGTTACGTCAATCCTCTGACCGCCCTCTCGTTCGCCGAAATTGCCAAGACAGGCGAATACCACGGCATTGTTCATACCGCCGCTGCGTCCAATCTCGGCCGGATGCTGAATCGGATCTGCATCGCAGACAACCTGCCATTGATCAATGTTGTCCGCACTGGCGAGCAGGAGCATCTACTCCGTGAAGAAGGTGCTCAATACGTGATCAACACCTGCGCCGATGATTGGTTCGAGCGGCTCGTGGTCGCACTCTCCGAGACAGGTGCCACGCTTGGGTTCGATGCCGTCGGCGGCGGTCCGCTGGCAGGCCAGATCCTTACGGCCATGGAGATGGCGGCCACCCAGAAGATGGCGCAGTATTCACGTTATGGGTCGGGCAGGGTCTCGCATGTCTACATTTACGGACGATTGGATTCCTCGCCGATCACGGTTCCGCCCAACATCGGTTTCGCTTGGAACTTGTCCGGTTTTTTGATGCCGCCCTATCTCGAAACCTTGGACCAAGAGTCGAGAGACCGGCTGCATGCACGAGTCGTGGATGAACTGACGACGACCTTCGCCAGTCACTACGCTGCAACCATCTCGCTTGCTGGAGCCCTGAACCTCGACACCCTCCGCGACTACAACTCTCGGTCCACCGGGGCCAAGCATCTGATTGATCCCACCCTTCGCTAACACGACACGATGGGAGTGGATGCAGTACCGCCGGGTTCTACTTGCAATGCGTCTCCGCCGTGCGGGTTGACCAATCCGCTGAAACGCGAGGTGACGTCCCGTGGAGTGGATGCTCCTATTGCTGTCAAGCAGCTGGGGCTGCGTTGATCTGGTCCAGGATCGCGCTGGTGAGTATTTGAAGGCTTGGGGACCACTGGATCGTGTGGTTGGGAGCCGGTGATCGTGCCGTTGGGGGCCAGCGGAGGCGGGCTTGGGGGCCACTGACCCCCAACGGCTTTTCTCAGGGGTTCATCGAGGCGTGTTCACGCATGTTGTGGTTGCCGGTGTCGACCCAGATGGTGTTGTGCACGATGCGGTCCATGATCGCGTCGGCATTCTGCAGGGACTCGATGTGCCGGCGAAGCTCGTCGGCAGTGCCCTGGTCGCGGTCGGCGACGCGCGCCAAGAGGGACTTCAGCTCGTTGCTCATCGCGGTGCCTGATTCATCGAGGATCATTCTGCCCGACGCAAGGGACGTTCGGACGATTTCCGCGCGGACTGTCAGGGATTTTGTCAGGGTTTGGCGTGACTCACGGAAAGCGAAAGGCCCGCTTACCGAGCGTTTCCGCTGGTAAGCGGGCCTTTCATTGTAGCGGGGGCAGGATTTGAACCTGCGACCTCTGGAATCACACAGGGCGATTCCGACTGCTACCGAACGTTGCGGGAAACAGCCGAATCGCTTGTATTGATGCGGTGTCTGCTGTCTCGAACACCTCCGACTATACCCGATCAGTTCGTACTCGGGCTGGCTGAATCCGGAGGGTAAGTGGAGGGTGATCGATTCGTGAGCAAGGCATCGGACGATGGGACCGCCGACAGCGCAGCGGGTCGGCCCAAGTTTGGGTCAGGCCAATCTCACTGTGGTGAGGCAGGTGGGATCGTCTGTGCCTGTCGCGATGTCCGCTTCGCCACTCCTGCCGTCGTGGGTGATCTTTATGGTGCCTTTGATGTCGCGGGGCAGCCAGAAGCCAACGAACCCATTTTCGAACGTCGTGACTGTCTTCTCCACCAGGACCTCGTCGTTGGTTTCGTCGACGATCTGCACCTCGACCTCAGTGGAGGCGAGCTCTCCCGTGCAGGTGGTCAGCGAGTGGTTGTAGCACTCGTGGGTTTGATTGACGTATGGCGCGACCGAGAGGTAGAAGGCATCGTCTGGAATTGCGATGCTGACCTCGTCGCCACCGGACGACAGCACCAGTTGGTCAGGGCGCACGGATGCGATCAGGTCTTGTGGCCGCTCTGATCCACCAAGCCGGTCGAGGTGGTCAATGATTTCGACTACGTCATCCATCCCGCTCATGCCATGCGCGCTGAGCAATTGATCTGCGTCTGCGGCGGTTGCCCCTGTTGCGGACCCGGCCGCGCCGGTTGCGGTGGTGTCAGAGCTGTCGTCGGTAGTCGAGCAGGCGGTCAGGCCCAACGCGGCTACAAGGCCGAAGGTGCTGACGAGGTTTCTGATGCTTCTTCTCACGTACGTGTTCCTTTGATGGGGAGCTGGCTAGTGGGGCGGGCCATCTGCGGGCCAGGGGTTCGGGGAGCAACCCTCCATCCTGAGGGTCTGCTGCAGCATGACGGGGGCGGGCGTCCCGGGTTGCGGGCAGGACTGGTGGGGGTATCCGAGCGCGTGTCCTGTCTCATGGTTGATGACGTACTGGCGATACTCACGAAGTGGCCGCTGGAACGGCTCTGCGCCGAAGAACCACCGCTTGGCGTTGATCACCACCCGGTCCTCGTTTCGGCACGAGACTTCTCCTTTTGTGTCGAGGGGCGCGCACAGTTGATCGACGGTGTCAGGTGTGGCGAGCAGTATGCGTATCTCTTCGCCGCTGGCAACGCGTTCGAACTCGTGGTCGCCGACGCTTCGCCATCCCCTGTCGTCCGCAAGCGTCTGGTCGACGATTTTGGCGAACTCGGCCGGGTCAACGTCGAGCCCTTCTTCCACGGCTACGGAGTAACGCAATGGTGCAGGTCCAGTGCTGGCCCCCGCGCTTCTGGCGAGCATGAACTTTCCTGTCCCTGATTGCGGCACCTGAGGTGTCAGCGTGGCCGGTGGCGCAATGGGCGAGGGCCGCGAAGGCGCCGTCGCCGGCGACGGCGGCGTGTCGGCCAATGACGATTTCGTCGTGTTGGCGGGTGCTGGTTGCGACGAGTTCCAGAACGTGAGCACGCCGGTGAGCGCGATGACGCCAGTTGCAACCGCGAGGCCGAGCAGGATTCGGGTCGTTCGGTGGTGTGGCCGTGCACTGTCTGCTCGACGCCTGCCAACAGCGCGTGGCCTGTTCGCTCGGCGCCGGCCGACATCGGCTCGCGCGCCGCGTGCTCGGCGTGCGCGGCGTGCGCGGTGTGCTCCTGGCTGTCGGTTCACGAGATGACCTGGATCAAGGGCACCCAGGTGCCTCCGACGTCCTCGGATCGGTAGATGCCCTGATCCGTGGCGGCGTGCCACTGCTGCCCCGTTACGTCGAATGCTTCCGGGTCCCCCGGAACTCGGCCAACACGAGCCCAGGTCTCCCCTTGGTCGTTGCTGGAGTAGACCGATCCGTCAGCGGCGAGTCCGGCAAGCTGATCCGACGTGGGCCATCCCAGGAAGACCAGCGGAGGTGCAGAGTCGAGAGTGATCGAGGTCGAGTCGACTCCACGCAGTTGCAGTTTCCCTTCAGGCGATGAGGTGAGGACCTCTTGTGTGTTTGAGGGGTTGATGACGAGATCAATGACCGGTTCCTCTGCCACGACCGACCAGTTCTTGCGATCTGTCGCGGTCAGCAGCCTGCCAGTCATCGAGTCGAAGGCATAGGTACGGTCTCCCACCACGTCGAGGGCGTGGAAGTCAGCCTCGCCCTTCAACGAAACGCTCGACCAGGTGCTGGCTGCGTCAGTCGATTCGATCATTCCGAGATGAGGTGGAAGGTCTTCCCTCATGTCGGGGTGGCCGCTTCCCAGGAAGTGGTCGGGCCCGATGATGGTGAACGCCATGGTGTCCTGCCATCGATCGGCGATCCTGGCCAGGGAACCGTCATTACCAATGCGGATGACTCCGAAGTGGGTCGCGGCATAGAGCATCTGGTCACCTGGGTTGACTCCAAGGCCGTGGACGTGGCCCAGCGACTGGACCTCCGATGTGGCGGGCGCGGCGGGTTCCTCTTCAGCGGCGCAACCGGTGGTCAGGATGAGCGCGCTGATCGCGAAACTGGCGAGCAGATTGCGGGCAAGCATGATTGTTCCTGTCGATCAAGGCATGAAGGGTTGGGGTTGGGGCCGACCACATAGGTGGTCGACCCCAAGGGGCGATCAGGACCCGAGCAGGCCCTTCATGGTCGTGATCTCGGTGTCTTGCGATGTCGCGATCGACTCTGCGAGTTCGACCGCGGGCCCAAAGACGCCTTGTTCTTGTTCTGTTTTGGCCATCTCGATGGCACCTTCGTGGTGCTCGATCATCATTTCCAGCCACATCCGCTGGAAGTCAGCGCCGCTGGCAGCCTCGAGTTTGGCCATGTCGTCGGCCGACATCATGCCTGGCATGTCAGCGTCCATTTCCATGTCGCCGTGCGCGTTCGCGTGGTCGCGCGAAGTCTCGGGAATGGGCTTGTCCCACTGGGTAAGCCAGTCGACCATCTGCTCAATCTCGGGGGCCTGTGCCGCACGGATGCCCTCGACGAGCTCGGCTACCTCAGGATCCAGCTCGCGGCCCTGAGTCATGTCAACCATCGACAGTGCCTGGGCGTGGTGCTGCATCATGTCGGTGGCGAAGGTGACGTCAGCGTCGTTGAACTTGCTTCCGTCAGAAGCAGTGTGAGTCTCGGGTGTGGGTTCGTCGTCACTGCCACATGCGGTGAGCAGAGCCAGGGCGAACACGACTGTAAATAATGCTGCAAGCTTCTTGATCATTGATGCTCCTTGTTGGTCTGTTGGGAAACGTGATGGGCATGCCAAGGACTCGACCGCGCCTGGGGCACAGTCGAGTCGGGCGCCCATCAGTTCCGTAGGACCGACAGTTTGTAGATGCAAGGAGGATCTGGATCGCGCGCGGCGGCTTGCGGGATCGGGGCCGACCTTGGAGCACGTCCTCGAAGGAAGACCAATCCGCGGGGTGGCCCGCGCAGGAGCCGCAGCAGCAAGAGCCCCACGAGCAGGACAGCCAGGCACAGGCCCACCATCGTCATGGCCCCGTTGCCGTCGTCATCCGGCTCGGCGGCACTACTCAGCGTGGCCTGCTCTGGAGCGGTCTCGCTCGCATGGCTCACATCTCCTGCGTGAGCCATGAGCGTCATCTGCGTTGCGCCTGTGTCACTCACCGCGTGTCCCGCGGTGCCGTGGCCGCCGAGGCCATGCATGGCGAACAGTCCCAAGAACACGCCCACAAGAACCAGCAGGCGTGCTGCAGGTCGGTGCGGGGCGCTCCAGCGAGCGTTTCGGGTCATCGCCAGCAGTCTAGTTGGCCTCCCTTTGGGGACGGTAGGTGACTTCACTGGATGTGGGTCAGATGGACGGGGTGCGGCGTTCAGTTGGACGCCGCGCGGTTCAGAGTCCTCGCCGCGCTCTGTTCAGGCGTCAGGTCCAATCTGCGTAGGAGTTGCGCGTTCAGGGCCACGACGACGGTGGAGGCGGACATCAAGATCGCTCCGACGCTCATCGGCAACACGAAACCGACCGGTGCCAGGACACCTGCGGCGAGGGGAACGCTGATGAGGTTGTATCCAGCTGCCCACCAGAGGTTCTGTTTCATTTTGCGGTATGCCGCATTCGACAGTTCGAAGATCGACAGCACCGAACGCGGATCCGAACTGGCCAGGATCACCCCGGCCGAGCCGATCGCCACATCTGTGCCTGCGCCGATAGCGATACCAACATCGGCCTGCGCCAGGGCTGGAGCGTCGTTGACGCCGTCGCCGACCATGGCCACCTTCCGGCCTTCACGCTGGAGTTCGGCAACCTTGGCTGCCTTGTCTTCGGGCCGCACACCGGCGAACACCCGGTCGATGCCGAGTTCAGCAGCGACTGTTTCAGCGACCGCCTGGGCATCACCGGTGATCATCACGACCTGCGCGCCCACTGCATGGAGCGCGTCCACTGCGTCGTGTGACTCGGGGCGGATTTCATCGGCCAGGCGCAGGGCGCCGATCACCTCACCGTCGGCGACGACGTGCAAGATGATGGCGCCCTCGGTGCGCCACTTGTCGGCGATCGGCAACTCCGGCAGTCCGTGGTGCTCCAACAGATACGGTCCTCCGACCTCAACCACGGAGTCATCGACCCTCGCGCGGACGCCAACTGCCGGTGAGGACGAGAATTCCGCGTACGCCGGAACGTCCAGGCTCCGGTGCTTCGCAGCGCCGGTCACCGCTCTTGCGAGCGGGTGCTCGCTGTCGCTCTCGGCTGCGGCAGCAAGTGACAGGACCGCGTCTTCGGAGTACCCATCGATTGGCTCGATGCCGGTGACGGTCGGCTCGCCCTTGGTCAAGGTTCCGGTCTTGTCGAAGAGCACGGCGTCCACCGTGCGCATGGATTCCAACGCCAGGCGATCCTTGATCAGCACGCCACCGCGAGCCGCGCGTTCGGTCGCGATCGACACCACGCGTGGGATCGCCAGGCCCAGTGCATGCGGGCACGCGATTACCAGCACGGTGATCGTGCGTACGACGCCGTCATCGGGCAGCCCGACGAGTGTCCACACGATGGCGGTGATGACCGCGGAGCCCAGCGCGAACCAGAACAGCCAGCCGGCTGCGGTGTCGGCGATCCGTTGCGCACGCGAGGAGGAAGCCTGCGCATCCGCGACAAGCTTCTGGATGCCAGCCAACGCGGTGTCATCACCGATGGCGGTGACTTCCACCCGCAAGCCGGAGTCGGTGGCGACCGTTCCAGCGACCACTGACTCTCCCACCTCTCGGCGTACGGTCTTGGACTCGCCGGTGACCATGGACTCGTCCATGCTCGCGCTGCCGTCCACGATTTTGCCGTCGGCAGGGACCGCTGCCCCGGGGCGAACGATGACCACATCGCCCACTGCCAGGTCCGAGGGAGCAACCTTCACGACGGCGTCGCCGTCGACCTTCTCGGCCTCATCGGGCAACAGCGCGGCCAGGGAGTCCAACGCGGAGGTGGTCTGGGCCAGCGAGCGCATCTCGATCCAGTGCCCAAGGAGCATGATCACGACCAGCAGGGCCAGCTCCCACCAGAAGTCCAGTTGATCGTCCAACACATCCAGCGTGGAGCCCCACGAGGACACGAACGCGACAGTGATGGCCAACCCGATGAGCAACATCATCCCGGGCGTGCGCGACCGAATCTCCGAGACCGCGCCCGTCAGGAACGGCCAGCCGCCCCAGACGTAGAGCACTGTGCCCAGGATCGGCGAGACCCACTGGACCCATTCACCATCTGGTAGGTGATAGCCGACCAGGTGGGCGAACATCGCGTTGAATGCCACCACAGGGACCGCCAGGACCAGCATGATCCAGAACAGGCGTCGGAACTGGCCCGCGTGGTCGGCGTGCCCGGAGTGGCCGCCGTGTTCGTGGTGCTCGCCGTGGCCCTTGTGCGCAGAGGGGCCATGTTCGTGATCCCCAGGGGCGTCCCGAAGGTCTCCGCTACCTCCCTGATGGCCGGCATGATGGCCCGCCTCATCCGTACGGTGTTCGTGCTGATCATCGCGATGCGCACTCATACCATGAAAGTATACCCCCCATGGGTATATTTCCATCAAGCGCCACTGCGAACGGGATCACCGACAAGATCCAGACGGCGACAGAAAGGCCCGCAAGGCCTTGCCGAAATCCTGTCGCGCCACGAAGGGTGCGCCGATCACTATTACGACATCTGATCTGAGGGCTTTCAGCCTCTGGATCGGACCGCGCACCTGACAGGTATGACCCTCTCCATCCACTCCCCGACGAACTGATCGCCGCCATTCCGCACCTGCTCGGGTTCAAGGCCGAGGAGTCGATCGTGTTCGTACCTCTCCGCGCGGATCTCCCCCTCGCCCGCGTCGACCTACCCACCACTGCCAGCCAACGCAACGAGGTCTGGGGCGCCATCCGCGGCGCATTCGGCCGCTACGCCCAACCGGGCGCCAGCGTCGCCATCGTCTGCATGACCCACGACCAACAGACCGCCGAACTCATCGGCCACGACCTCGCCGCCCGACTCGCCAGCATCGGTATCGACACGCCCTTGAGGCTGTCGGCCGACGACACCCACTGGTATGACATCGACAGCGGCGACTCCGGCCTTCAGACGGAATCAGCTCGCGATCGACTGGCCGCCACGACCGTGCTGGCCGGGCGAGCACAGCCAGCGAACAACCGTGACGCACTCGCTGCGTCACTGATCGGAGACCGCGAGCCAGTCGCAAAACTCCTGCCCGAGACGCGGGTGGACTCCGCTCAGAGCACACCTCGACGCGAAGGACCGTGGGCACTCGAGCGCCTCCAACAATTCCACGCGGACGGCCTCCGTCTCACCGACGGTGACGCAGCCCGTGTCCTCGTGGCAGTCGAATCCATCCCCATTCGCGACACCCTCTGGAACGACATCGACCGCGCCAACTCCGGCTCGCACGTCGCGCCATGGACAGACCTGACCAGCAGGGCGCCCGATGAAGTCCGCGCTGCTCCCGCCTCGCTGCTGGGATTCGCGGCCTGGCAAAACGGAAACGGCGCCCTGGCTTGGTGCGCGCTCGACCAAGTCCCCCAAGACAGCCCGTACGCCCTCGCCAATCTCGTGGCCGCAGCCGTCCAGACCGGCATGCACCCTCGCGAGTGGGAGACGTCGAAGTCCCTTTCGACGGAGCGAGCAGCGGAGGCGTTCATGGCACCTCAGGCCTCAGCAGAGCGCGGCACCACTCGCCCAGCGATGGGATTGTGAGTTGGCGTCATGAACATCTCCTACAAACGTCGGCCACCCGTAAGCCTCTTGGAGCCCGCGCTCGCGCGTCTCGTAGACCGGCGTCCACCATCCGCAGGGCCAATCGCCCGACTGGACCTCGTCCCAGCCGTCGAACTGGACCTCAGGTGGGCTTGAAATGCCCTGCAAGCGACACTTGGGTGAAGCGAGCACTCGTGGGATGCCCGCGACCTCGATGAGGGGAGGCGCGCAACGGCATCGCCTGGGTTCATAGGCGCGGACTTGGACCGGAACCCTCTGGACAGGATCGGAGGCCCAATCCCAGCTACCGCAATCCTCTGGTCCCTCTGGAAAACCTCGGCTTGTTGAGGAGGTTTCCCATCGGACGACTCCAACTCTATCGGAACGCCTTGGAACCTCGTCGATAGCTACCTCGGAACCAACCAGCTTCTCACGCCATTCGGCGGCTTCCTGCTGGATCAGTCGCTCACGTGGGGCGAGCGGGCCGCCGGACTCGCGCCGAGGCTGGCTACACGACTTTGTCCGAGTGAATCGGTGGAATTTGTTGCCTCGGCATCGCCCCGAACATCAGTAACGCTGCCACCGCGGCCAGCCCGGCGAGCACCAGGAACCCGGCAGCGTAAGAACCCAGCAAGTACGCCAGCGCTGCGCCCGCGAACGGCGCAACAGCTGATGCGGCCAATGCGGGCGCGGTGAGGATGCCGTTGAGTCTGCCGTAGGCGGCCGGGCCCCATCGATCGGTTACGGCAGTGGCTTGGACAAGCGTGTAAATGCCACGGGCCAGGCCGAGGACCATTCCGAGGACGATGAGCACCCCGACCGAGTACGGCGCCAACGCGAGAGCAGCGGTGCCGATGGCCACGGCAGCCAAGACGATGACTCCACGTGCGGTCACCGACGTGGCCGCGGCGAATCGCGCATATCCCAGACGTCCGGCCACCTGCCCGACTCCTCCCAGCCCCAGTGCGACGGCCGCGAGGTTTCGGCTCATGCCCTGCTCGACCAGCATGGGCACCATGTTGATGACCACCGCGAAGACAGCCAGGGCCGTCATGGCATTGGCGATCGTGAGAAGCAGGAACGGGACACTGCGAGCCACATTGTCGGCCTGAGTTTCGGCGTTCGCCGGTCCCCTCGCAATGCTCTCTGCCCCGACTGGGTCAGTTCGCCACGGACGGTCCAGTCCCCACCAGTGCAACGGAACGGTGATGAGGACCAGGCCTGCGAGGAGGACCAGGTAGGCCTGGCGCCATCCCAGCCAGCTCTCCAGAGCTGAGGCGAGCGGCGCGAACACTGTGCTGGCCAGGCCGGCCACGAGGGTCAGGGTTGTCAGGGCGCGAACCCGCTTCGCTCCTCCCCAGTGGGTCAGCGCTGCGAACGCCGGTGGATACAGGGTGCCGGCCATGGCGACCCCGGTCAGCACCCAGCCGATGTAAAACAGGGGCAGGTTGGGCGCCAGCGCGATCGTGGCCATGCCGGGGATCGCGACCAATGAAGCGGCGGTCATTACCTTGCGGGGACCGAAGGCGTCGAGGTGTCGACCGACCCAGATGCCGACACCGCCAGAGACGAACTGTGAGAGCGAGAAGGCTCCGGTGACCGCAACTCCGGACCATCCGGTGTCGGCGGTGATGGCACCTTGTAGTGCCGCGAAGGCGTAGTACAGCACGCCCCAGGAGACGATCTGGACGGTGCTGAGCACTGCGACCACGCGCCGCAGCCCGTCGCTGTCGAGGGCTCCGGGCTGCGGGTCGACCGACTGGGCGTCGGTCCAGGTTCCGGTCACCCCGCGACCGTCTCGCACCGGGGGGCCGTTGCGGGTCTCACTGGCCGGGGCGGCCCAGGCTGATCAGCTCTGGCTCGGATGCCGGGGCTCCGCAGCAGCCACCGGCCGAGGCGACTGCGTCGGGGGCATCGAAGGCACCGGCGCCGTTGCAGACGCCGGTGTCGGGGAGCACCAGTTCCACCCGGCCTGCTGCTTCGAGGTCGCCGGCGAGCGCGGCGATGACGGAGCGGATCTGCTCGAACCCGGTCATCGCCAGGAACGAGGGGGCGCGGCCGTAGGACTTCATGCCGACCACGTAGAACCCCTGCTCGGGCTGGGCCAGTTCCTGGTATCCGTGTCCGGGGACGTCGCCACAGCTGTGGTGGTCCGGGTGCACCAGTTCGGCCAGGAACCGTGCCGAGCCGAGGGCGGGGTCGAGGTCGAGGCGTACTTCGGAGAGGAAGCTGAAGTCGGGACGGAAGCCGGTGACGACGATGATTTCGTCGACGTCAGAGACCTGTTGACCGTCGATGGAGCCGAGCGTGAGCCGTCCGTCGGGCTGGGCGCTGACGGATTCGGTGCGGAACTGGGTCATGTTGGTGACCAAGCCGCTGCTAGCGGCTGCCTTTGCGTCCTGCCCGAGTTTGCCGCGCTGTTCGAGTTGGTCGTTGTCGCCTCCCCCGAAGGCATCTCCGACGCTGGGGCGTCGCAACAGCCACGAGACGCGGGTAGCGGGGTCCTGCTCGGCGAGCTGGGCCAGTCCGATCAGCACACCTTGGGCCGAGGCGCCCTTGCCTGCCACCGCGACGTGCTTGCCGGCGTACCGCGCAGCGACCGCGGTGTCGGTGAAGTCGGGGATCCCGTAGCTGATGTGGTCCGCGTGCTCGCGTTCCCCCCGTGCGGGGTAGCCATCGGCGCCGAGCGGGTTGGGGCTGGTCCAGGTGCCGGAGGCATCCACGACCGCGCTGCCCAACAGTCTCTGGTGGCCTTCAGGCCCGTGCACATGCACAGCGAAGGGGTCATTCTCTCGTCCGGAGTCGACCAACAGGTCGCGTCCGGCGCGGCTCACGCCCGTCACCTGCGTGTTGTAGTGCACGCTTCCGTTTGCGAACGAGTCAAGCAGGTTGGCCAGCGGCTGGAGATAGGCCTCGCGCCACTCGGAACCGGTGGGGTAGTCGCTGTCGTCGGGGGCGGTCCACGTGCCGGTGGCTTCGAGGAGTCGACGGGCGGCGGGGTCGATGAGTTCCAGCCACGAGGAGAAGAGTCGCACGTGGCCCCACTCCCCCACAGCCGCTCCGGCATCGCCACCGGCTTCGACGACGAGGAAGTCCATGTCGCGCTCGGCGGCGTTCGCTGCCGCGGCCAACCCGATGGGTCCGGCCCCGATGATGATCACGGGTAGCTGCATCTCAAACTCCTCAGTCGTCTTGCATCGACGGACGTCGATAGAGAAACAGTATCGACCTAGATCGATGGATGCAAGGTATTCTTCGGTCATGACCATCTCTGGCCCTGCAGCGCTCAGTCTTGACCGCACGAACGCGGAGCACTTTGCTGAGTGGTTCGCCCTGCTCGCCGACCCCACTCGGGTGCAGCTGCTCCACACCCTGTCGACCTCGCCCTCGGGGGCGATGCGGATCGGCGACCTGGCCGAAGCGCTCGGCATCAGTCAGTCCACCTGTTCTCACCACTGCCAGGTGTTGAGGAAGGTCGGCTTCGTCGTGGTCGACAAGGTCGGCACCTCCAGCATGGTTTCGGTCAATCCGGCTTGTTGCACCGGATTGCCGCATGCTGCCGACGTCGTGATGGGCACGTTGTCTGCACCGCCTTGTTGCCCCTCGGATCTTCCAGTCGATGTGGCAACACGTCCGGTGGTCGACGAGGACATGGCCACTGTCCTCGCCATCTATGCCGAAGGCCTTGCCACTCGCAACGCCACCTTCGAGACCGCGATCCCGACCGCCGAGCAGTTACGCAGCAAGTGGCTGCCGGGGATGGCGTGGGTCGCCGAACTCGGCGGCCAGGTCGTGGGCTGGACGGCGATCCAGCCCGTCTCGGAGCGCGCGTGCTACGCCGGAGTGGGCGAGACCTCCGTCTATGTCACTGAGACCGCTCGCGGTCGTGGCGTCGGAAAGGCATTGCTGTTCGCCCAGGTCACCGAAGCCGACCAAGCTGGCCTGTGGACGCTGCAGACCTCGATCTTTCCGGAGAACAGGGCCAGCCTCGCGCTGCACCGCTCCGCCGGGTACCGCACCCTGGCGGTGCGGGCTCGCGTTGCTCAGCTCGATGGCGTCTGGCGTGACACCGTCATGCTGGAACGTCGCAGCGACATCAACTGATCCGCCAGATGACAACACCTTCCCTTCCGGACGACGTGGCTGTCGTCGTCATCGGCGGCGGACAAGCAGGACTGGCCACCGGCTACTACCTGCGCAGGGCCGGCCTGGTGCCCGGCGATGACTTCGCCATCCTTGACGCAGCCGAACAACCCGGCGGCGCCTGGTCACGCATGTGGGACGGGCTGCGGCTCTTCTCCCCCGCGACGCACTCGTCACTTCCGGGGTGGATGATGCCGCCTTGGGACGACGCCGCCAGGGGATTTCCCACTCGCGACCACGTCGTGGACTACCTGAGGCGCTATGAAGAGCGCTACGGATTGGCAGTGCAGCGACCCTGTCAGGTCACCGCGGTCGGCCGGTCGGCCGACGACGACCCGACCCATCCCCTCGTGGTCCGCACCAGGCAGGGCGACGTGTCTACCCGTATGGTCGTCTCGGCTACTGGCACGTGGACCCGTCCCTTCTGGCCGCACTACTCGGGCGCGGACACGTTCACCGGACAGCAATTGCACACCGTGCAGTACCGCCGACCCGAGGACTTCACCGGACGGCGGGTCGCGGTCGTGGGTGGCGGGAACTCAGGAGCACAGGTCCTGGCCGAAGTCTCAGCGATCACCGACACCTTGTGGGTGACCAACCGGCCGCCACGCTTTTTGCCCGACGAGGTCGACGGTCGCGCCTTGTTCGCCGCGGCAACCCAGCGGGTTCAGGCGTTGCGCGATGGAACCGATCACCCGGGTGTCGGAGGTCTGGGTGACATCGTCATGGTTCCCAGCGTCCGTGCTGCTCGGGAGCGTGGCGCACTCAAGGCCGTCCCGATGTTCAGCCGCCTGACGCCGACTGGCCTGGTGTGGCCAGACGACACCCACCATGAGGTCGACGTCATCATCTGGTGCACCGGGTTCCGGCCCGCACTCGGGCACCTCAGAGGTCTGCACCTCGGAACCGCGGACGGACACTACCGCCTCGGCGGGCCAGCAGGCACCCAGTCCCTGGATGAACCACGGCTGCACCTGATCGGGTACGGCGACTGGGCTGGCGCAGCGTCAGCGACCCTGATTGGGGCTGGGCGGACCGCACGCGATACGACCCGCGTCGTACTGGACCAGCTGCGTATGTAGAGCCCGTACTGTTTTCGGTTGCTGCCGGATACTTCAGCTCGTCACAGCAGGCGTTCGAAGCACCTCCGCGAGTTGATCGAGCGCACCGGGCACCAACGCATAGAACGACCAGGTGCCCCGCTTGCTTCGTGTGAGCAATCCCGCATCGACCAGGATCTTGAGGTGGTGCGACACGGTCGGCTGCGACAAAGCGACCGGTTCGGTCAGGTCGCAGACGCAGGCCTCGCGGTCCTCGTGCGCAGCAACAATCGACAGCAGCCGCAAGCGCGTCGGGTCACCGAGGGCCTTGAACTTGGCCGCGAGCGTCACCGCGCTGTTGACGCTCATCGCCTCACCGACGATCGGCGCGCAGCATGGGTCAAGAGTTTCGATCACTTCAGTGGCCATGGCCCCAGTATGACCCATGCATTGACAAGCGTCGATGGACCGCTACTGTTTGTCTTGATAGACGTTCATCGATGGATGTGAACGCGGGGTGAACAACCCCGTGAACGCCCAGCCACCAAAGGACCACCGTGACCCAACAGACCCAGACGCCGAGCAACGACGCCGACGTCATCGCCAAGCTCTCGACGCTCGACAGGTACCTGGCTGTCTGGATCGGCGTCGCCATGGCGGCCGGTCTCATCCTCGGACGCACCTGGCAGGGGCTGGTCGACGCGTTGGAGTCGTTCACCGTCGGGTCGATCTCGGTGCCGATCGCCATTGGCTTGCTGGTGATGATGTACCCGGTGCTGGCCAAGGTCCGCTACGACGAGACCCGCCGCGTCACGGGTGATCGCCGGCTGCTCGGCGCGTCACTTGTTTTGAACTGGCTAGTCGGTCCAGCGCTCATGTTCGCTCTCGCCTGGCTGCTTCTGCCCGACCTGCCCGAATACCGCACGGGTCTGATCATCGTCGGCCTCGCCCGCTGCATCGCGATGGTCATGATCTGGAACGATCTGGCCTGCGGCGACCGTGAGGCCGCCGCCGTACTGGTCGCGATCAACTCAGTGTTCCAGGTCTTCGCGTTCGCTGCCCTGGGCTGGTTCTACCTCCAGACGCTCCCCGGTTGGCTGGGCCTGTCGACCACGAGCGCCGAGTTCTCGATCGGCGCGATCACCGCAAGCGTGCTTGTCTTCCTGGGCATCCCACTGCTGGCCGGCTTCCTCACCCGCGTGGTGGGCGAACGGACCAAGGGCCGTGACTGGTACGAGGAGACGTTCCTGCCACGCATCAGCCCCTGGGCGCTCTATGGCCTGCTGTTCACAATCGTGTTGCTCTTTGCGCTGCAGGGCGACGCCATCACCAGCAATCCATTCGACGTCGTACGCATCGCGCTCCCACTCCTGCTCTACTTCTCGATCACCTTCGTCGTCGGCATGTTCGTCGGCCACGCCTTGCGCCTGGGCTATGCCAAGACCGCCACGCTCGCCTTCACCGCGGCCGGCAACAACTTCGAGCTCGCCATCGCGGTCGCCATCGGCACCTTCGGCGCCACCTCCGGCCAAGCACTCGCTGGCGTCGTCGGCCCCCTCATCGAAGTGCCCGTCCTCGTCGGCCTGATCTACGTGGCCCTGTGGTCACGCCGCTTCTTCACCCCCACCGGAGACCAGACATGAGCACCCTTCACCATGACGGCACCGCCCCCACTGCGCACGAAGCCACCGTCGATGACCTGACCTATGCCTACGACGGCGTCTTCGACCGCGCCCACGTTGAGCGTGCAGTCACGACCGCCCGCGAATCACTAGAACCGAACGCCGCCATCCACACCTATCTGCCGATCCTCGTGCGCCGCTATGCCACCGAACTGCTGGCCGCCGAAGCTCAAGCGAGCGGCGTACGACTCAAGGCAGTGCCGGAGATCCTGTTCGTGTGTGTCCACAATGCCGGGCGCTCTCAGATGGCGGCCGCGATCGCCGAACACCTCGCACCCGGTCGCGTTCACGTCCGTTCGGCCGGATCTGCGCCGACCGGCGAAATCAACCCCCAGGCCATCACGGTGCTCGCCGAGCGTGGCATTGACCTGACGACCGCTTACCCCAAGCCGTTGACCGACACGGTGCTACACGCCGCCGACATCATCGTGACGATGGGGTGCGGTGACACGTGCCCGATCTTCGCGGGCAAGCAATACCTCGACTGGGACGTCGCCGACCCCGACGGCGCCACGCTCAACCAGGTCCGCGACATCCGCGACGACCTCCAAGGACGCATCACCAGCCTCCTGCGCGACCTGAACCTCTGACTACGAAGGACATCCACATGACCGAAACCAATCGACCCAGCGTCCTGTTCGTCTGCGTCCACAACGCAGGCCGCTCCCAGATGGCCGCTGGGTTCCTGACCCACCTCGCCGGGGACGAAATCGACGTTCGCTCCGCCGGCTCCATGCCCGGCAACCAGATCAACCCCGTCGCCGTCGAAGCCATGAACGAGGTCGGCATCGACATCACCGGAGAACAACCCAAGAAGCTCACCGACGACGCCGTCGCCGCCTCCGACGTCGTCATCACGATGGGCTGCGGCGATGAATGCCCCTACTTCCCCGGCAAGCGTTACGAGGACTGGGTCCTGGTCGACCCGGCCGGCCAAGGCATCGAAACCGTCCGCGAGGTCCGCGACGACATCAGGGCCCGCATCGAGGCCCTCATCGATTCCCTTGTCCCTGCTGGTCAGTGACACCCCGGCCACACCCTTGGGAGCGAGTCCCCTCAGTGGTGGGGCTGCGGCTACGACCTGGCCGAGCCAGCCTTCTTCGCCACCCGCTTCTTACGGGTTTTGGGCTTCGAGGTGCCCTTGTAAACGTCCTCAACCAGCATCACCACGGCATCCGTCCTCATGCTCTTCAGT
>NZ_JAUZVI010000017.1:0-34033 GCF_031844485.1 Nocardioides sp. AE5 | reverse complement strand
TCGTCGCCGGCCCCCGACCTCGATCGATCCTGAGCAACTGGAATCGCATCGGAAGCCTCAGCCTCCTCGCCAAACTGGCCCGCGAGCACACCGATCTCACCCACGAGCTGCTCGACGCCGAAGGCAACCGGTTCTCGGTCAACTACCTCCGCGCGGTCCTCGTTGCAACAGGCGCCCTGCCTGCACGCGACGAGAACCTCGCCAGGCTGCACCGCTTCGCTGCCCGAGTCATCGCCGAGGTGTCTTACGCCCAGGACCGCCAGAATCTGAGCCGATACGCCCGCTGGCACGTGATCGCCAGAGTCCAAGTTGACCGTCATGGACAGCTCGGCCACGGCGCAGCCGACCGCTGCCGCCAGGAGATCCGAGCCGCACAACGCTTCATCGCTCACCTCGCCGACCGTGTCCCGCGTCAAGTAGTTGGCAGGGATTTGATGGTTTGAAAGGTCGGGGTGGTCGGGTCGGCCAGTCCCAGGTGCACCTCCTGTGGCCGGTTCCAGGCGAGGGCTTCGTGGGGTCGGATCTGGTTGTATTCGATCCGGTAGGCCTCGGCGTGCTTGGCGAGCATGATCGCGTCGTCGATCTCGTCGAGGTAGAGCCGCTCGTACTTCAGCGTCCCGAAGCCGCGTTCGCGTGAGCCGTTCTGCCCCGGCGAGCGGACGCGGGTGCGGACGTGCCGCAGTTCGGGGTGGGAGGCGATGAACGCCTCGAAGCGGAACGAGCGGAACGGGCCGCCGTTGTCGGTCACGATCGTGACCACCGGTGACACCTCACCGGTCTCGATGTCGACCCCGCAACGCTCGACCAGCGGGTGGCCGAACAGGGTCTCGTAGTCGGCCAGGGCGAGGTCGACGGCCTCGATCGCGTCGAACTGGTTCGCGGTCGGCGAGAGGTGCCAACGGTGCTCGAACTTGGACCAGTAGTCCCGACACCCCGCGATCCGCCAGGTCCCGCCGCTGGTGGTCTCGAACTCGGAGAAGTCCAGTTGCCAGACCTGGTTCGGGCCGGTCGGTTCATCAGCGAAGGCCGCCTTGCGGCGCTCGGCGAGCTTGCGTCGCTCGCGCTGGTACTGGTCGGGCAGGATGAGCCCCTGGTCACGCAGCCGGCGCAGCACGGTCGCCTCGGAGACGACGTGACCGTCGTGTCGGACCATCGCCCAGATCTTGCGGTGGCCCCACGCCGGATGCTTCGCGGCGTGCTTGTCGACCAACGTCGCAGCAGCGTCACGCGCTGGTCGCGGATGTGGCCGACGGGCCGGCTCGCCAGCTCGGGCGCGGGCCTGCCAACGCCGCCAGGTTCGTTCCGGGATGTCGAAGATCCTGCACCACCTCGCGGTCGACATCCCGGCCTCTATCCGGATCACCTCGAGGTCCTCGAAGGGCCCAGGCGGCCCTCCGCGCTCTTCTTCCAGACCCGGATCTCGACCGCGGCCTCGCCGAGCGCCTGGGTCAGCTCGACGACTTCCGCCTCGAGCTGCTCCTCGCGTGAGGTCGGCCCGTTGCGGCCTGTCGCAAGCGCGGTCTTGCCGGCTTCGAGGAACTCGGCCTTCCACCGGCCGATCGACTGCTCGCTGACCTTCTCGCGACGCGCCGCCTCGGCGATCGTGAGCTCACCGGCGAGCACGCTCAACACGATCCGGGTCTTCTTCTCGACCGGAATCGAAGGGGGTCTTCCCATGATGCTGATTCTCCTTCAGGACTGACTCAACAGCCCTGCCAAGAATCTTGACGCGCGACATCACCACCCGCGCCAGCCGCAACACCGCCATGCTCCACCTCGCCTCGAGCGTCCCACCCGCCGTGTTCGCCAGCCTCATCGGAATCAGCGCCGGCGCCGCCACGAAGTGGACCGAGCACGCCGGCGGCAACTGGACCACCTACGCCGCAGTCCGGAAGAACTCCACCAGGCCGCGTCACAACGACTGAGGCATGTCCAACACGCCGCTGGCACGCTACACAGCAGCAGCGCCAGAGGCCGGCGACTCGACTCGTTGTCGTTCTGTCAGAGACCGAACGCTCCGCCGGTGTAAAGGATGACGATGCCGAGTCCGACCAAGACGAGGGGGAACAGCACATGCTCCCAGCGTTCGAGGACCTCGTCGATCCCGGGTCGAGTCGCAACGAACTTGGCCAGCATGACCAGAGCTGCCACAAGGACGAGGAAGACAATGCAGAACGCAACCGTGGCAGCGACGCCCACGCTGAGGAAGACCGGCACGTAGACCCCGATGTTGTCCCCACCGTTGGCGAACGTCACGGCAGCCACCGTCCAAGCAGCCACCGGCTTGCCGGCGATCTTCGCGTCGTCGTCATCGTCGCCGGATCGCCAGACTTGCCACGCTGCCCACAGGCCCAGCAGCAAGGGCATCAGGCCGAAGTAGGGAATGGCTTCCTCGGGCAAGAAGGCTCCTGCGCCCAACGACACGAGCACTGCTGCGGCCAAGATGCCAGCGAACCCCAGGTACTGACCGACCAGGATCCGGGCCGTGGTCCCACTGCGGCCGGCTCCTCGGGCGAAGAACAGCGAGAGCACGATGATGTCGTCGATGTTCGTAGCGATGAACAGGCCAATCGCCTGCAGCGCGGAGGACAGGATCACGCGCCTGCCTCTCCGTTTCCGCACTCGGGTAGGGAGCAGGTCGGGTCGATACAAGGTGCACTCTCATCGACCGCGAGAGTGACCTCAACCAACGCAGTAAGGGCCCGAGCCAGATGCGGATCGGCAATGACATACCGCGTCTGCCGACCCTCCGGTTCAGCCACCACGATGCCGCAGTCCCGCAGGCACGCCAGATGATTCGACACGTTCGACCGGGTCAGACCGAGCTCGCGCGCCAACTCAGCGGGATAGGCGGGCCGCTCCAGCAGAGCCATAAGAAGGCGAGAACGGGTCGGGTCCGCCATCGCCCGACCCAACCGGTTCATCACGTCCAAACGCGTAGCAACAGTCAGCACATGCTGAACAATACAGCCACTGCTGAACCACTAGCTCGCTGGGCGCTGCCTCATGAACGCAGACTTGTCGCACGTACTCCATATTTCGGCGGGGGAGCCGAGCGCCCTGGTAGTGCTACTCCGTCGATTCGATCATCCGACGTCGCCGGTATGACCGCAGAGCAGCAACTGGCCCAGCTCGGCGCACCTGATCAACATGGCCACTATCGAGATCATCCAGCGTGCAGCAGCACCTGACTTCGGGGCCGTCGGCGGATCGGCGGACATGCGATCCGTCATCGGCGCTCTGTTGACCTACGGGCTGATGTTCGCCTGTCTGATGCTCATTGTCTCCGCCGCGGCATGGGCGATCTCGTCGTCCAACGGCAGTTGGCAGTCGGCCGCGAAGGCGAAGGCCGGCGTGTTCGTCGCCCTCGGCGGCGCCGCACTGACGGGTGGGGCACTTGCCTGGGCGAACTGGCTACTCGACGTCGGCGCCGCTCTCTGACCGCGTCCGCTGACGCACCTGTCGGACAGACCGTCCTGCGACCTTCCTAGGAGGAATCATGCTTCACCTCGACCTGCTGCCCACGATCGTGCAGCTCCTGCCGATGGACATCACCATCGACCCGAACTCCAACGGGCTGCCCGGGATCGGGCAGCTCCGCAAGATCGTCGGCGCGGCCATGACCGTCGGTCTGATCCTGGCCGTCTTGGCGCTGATCATTTCGGCCGTTGTGTGGGCGATGGGCGCGAACTCGTCCAACCCGCACCTGGCTGGGCGCGGGAAGTTCGGGGTCGTGATCGCCCTTGGCGCCGCGATCGTCACCGGCGCCTCGGTCGCGTTGGTCAACTTCTTCTGGAACGTCGGCCAAGCGGTCTGAGTCGAACGCGAATCGAGAAGGAGCAGAACGATGGTCGACGTATGCGATGTCCCCGTGGTCTCCAAGGTCTGCGACGCGGCCGGCGACGCGGCCGCCAGCTTGGTCACCGCCCCGTTCGACTGGCTCGCCGAGGGCATGGGCAACGCCGCAGAGTGGATGTTCAAATCCGTGTGGAACGTCTTCGACAGCACCACCTCGGTCGACATCACCAGCGACGAATACATGAAGGTCTACAACATCCTGTTCGGCGTCGCGGTCTTCGTGATGCTCGGCTTCTTCCTCCTCCAGGTCATCGGTGGCATGGTCCGACGAGAACCCACAGCCCTGACCCGCGCACTCACCGGTCTGGCCAAATCGATCCTCGGGTCCTTCGTCGCGATCACCCTCCTCGCTCTCGCGCTGGAAATCACCGACCAGCTCACCATCGGGATCGTCGACGCAGCTGGCACCAACATGAACGAGATGGGCGATCGCGTTGCCCTGCTCGCCGTCGGCATCGGCGGGCTCAGCCTCAAAGCCCCCGGCGCGGCCGCGATCCTGACGATCTTCCTCGCCGGACTCGCCATCGGTGCCGCGGTGATCGTGTGGATCAGCCTGCTGGTCCGCAAGGCCCTGCTGCTGGTCGCGATCGTGTTCGCACCCATCGCCCTGGCCGGAGCCTCGTGGGATCAGACCCGCGGCTGGATCGGCAAGTGGGCCACCTTCGTGATCGCACTGATCTTGTCCAAGCTCGTGCTCGTGGTGATCTTCCTGCTCGCCACCGCCCAGGTCTCCGCACCGATCGACGCCGACCTGCAGTCGGTCAGCGAACCGATCGCCGGCGTCGTGCTGATGCTGATGGCCGGATTCGCGCCGTACATGACCTACAAGGCGATCAGCTTCATGGGCTTCGACATGTACCACGCCATGTCGGCCGAGCAGGAGACCAAGTCGTCGATGAACCGACCCCTCCCGATCCGCACCGGCGGAGGCTCGGGTGGCATGGTCCCGAAGATCCTCGGTGGCGACGGCGGAGGGTCTGGCAGTGGAGGACGCGCCCCCGCACCTGCTTCCGCCCCCAGCGGAGGCGGCGGAACCAGCGGTGCCGGTGGCGCCTCGTCGGGCGGGGCCGCGGCTGGCGGAGTCGTGGCCGCCGGTGCCGTGGCAACGAAGGAGGCCGCGACTGCCGGCCCGAAGATGGGCAACTACGTGGCCGCACAGTCCTCGGGCCAAGCTGAGCAGGCGAGCGCACCCGCCGGTGCCGCGGGGACGGTTCCGGCCCACACCGCTGATCCGACCCCGGCCATGACCGGCCGTCGCTCGGATGACTCAGGGGCCGGACGATGAACGCCACGAACACGACCCGGTCGGGCGACTACGAGCTGCAGCCGGTGAAGTTCTCCCGGCTGGCACGCCGCGGGGTCCTGTTCGGCCTGACCGCCTCCCAACTGGTGGTGGTCGGCATCGGAGCCGTGACCCTCGTCTTCTCCCTCTACGTCAGCGGTGGCGCGAGCTTGATCTTCGCCCTCCCCGTCATCGTCTTCTGCAGTGCCCTGGCCTGGGTCAGCGTCGGGGGCCGCAAACTCATCCAATGGCTACCCATCGTCGGCGTCTGGCTGTGGCGCTCCACGGGAGGCCAACTGAGCTACAGGCGTCGCGTCGTCGCCCCACGACCGGTCGGCACCCTCGCGCTTCCCGGGGATGCGGCCCGGTTGCGTCAGTGGCTCGACCCCGACACCGGCGCAGTCATGGTCCACGACCCGCACCGCTCGACGCTGACCGCCATCGTGGCGGTCTCCCATCCAGCGTTCATCCTGCTCGACCCGCTCGAACAAGAACGCCGCGTCACCGGCTGGGGCCGAGTCCTGGCCACCGCCTGCCGCTCGGGACGGATCGCCTGCCTGCAGATCATGGAACGCACCCTGCCCGACTCCGGCAAAGGGCTGGCCGAATGGTGGCACCAGCACGGCTCCGGGGACGACACCTTCACCGCCACCACGTACGGCGAACTCATCGACCGCGCCGGACCAGCCGGTGAACGCCACGCCTCGACCATCTCGTTGTCGCTGAACCTCAAGACCGCCAACCGAGCCATCCGCGCAGCCGGTGGAGGCAACCGTGGGGCAGCCGCCGTCCTGCGCCAGGAGATGTCGACGATCATCGCCGCGCTCCGCTCAGCCGACCTCGCTCCCTCGGACTGGCTCGACCCCGGTGAACTGGCCGTCATCCTGCGCGGTGCCTATGACCCCGACGTTGGCGCAGCCCTGGAGCGTCACGGAGACGTCGGCCGCGACCTCGCCACCGCCGGCCCAGTCGCCGTCACCGAAAGCTGGTCAATGCTGCGCTCGGACTCCGCGCACCACTGCGTGTTGTGGATCAGCGAATGGCCACGGTCCTTGGTGTTTCCCGGATTCCTTGCACCCGTCCTGCTGTCCTCGGGCATCCGGCGCACCTTCACGCTGCTCTACACGCCGTTGCGCACCGACCAGGCAGCACGCGACATCCGCAAGAAGAAGACCGAATACGTCTCCGATGCCGCCCAACGTCAACGCATCGGCCAGATCGAGGACGCCCAGCACAGCGCCGAATACCAAGACGTCCTTCAGCAAGAGGCTGACCTGACCGCCGGCCATGGCATCCTCCGCGTCACCGGCCTCATCGCCGTCAGCGCCATCGATCCCGACGAACTCGAACGTGCCGTCGCTGACATCGAACAGGCAGCCATCCAAGCCTCATGCGAGACCCGGCGCTTGTGGGGTCAGCAGGCTCAGGCGTTTACCGCCGCTGCACTACCGCTGTGCCGCAGCGTCTAATCGGCAGCAAACACCCAAAGCCGCTCTGGATCGCGTCCAGTTTGTCAGGACGCCGCACCATCCGTATTCGGAAGTGTGATTCGTGAGGCGAATGCCGCCGCCACGGCCAACCCGAGAACCGCGAGCGAACTGCTGACGAGATAGGGGACGACTCCTGTGAATGCCGGGGCGAAGCCGATCCCGACGTACAGGGCGATGCCGGTTGCTCCGCCCAACTGATCGGAGGCTCGTTGCACGCCCGACGCGATGCCAGCGTCGTGTTCGGTGACACCGCTGACTGCCGCGTACTGGAGACCGACCAAGCCGAATCCCATGCCTGCCGCGATGAGGATCATCGCCGGGATCATTGCTGGACCGGGTGCATTCAGGTATGCACCGATCGCAATCGTGACCATTGCCAACGCCGTGAAAACTAAACCGCTGAGGATGCAGGCGCGGGCACCCCAGCCATCGAGCAGCCGCGGAACGAACGTTGCCGCGGCGATGAGGGCCACGGCCAGGGGGACGAGGGTGAGGCCCGTGGCCAGCGGGCTCAGCCCAAGCCGCTGTTGCAGGTAGAACGTGAACAGCAGGAAGGACGTCGACAACGCAGCGCTCAACAACGCCGTCGCGACATTCGCCATCACCCGCGACCGGTTGTGGAAGAACGTCACCGGCACCAGTGGGTGTGCAGCGCGGCGTTCGGACCTCAGAAACATGGCCCCGCACACGAACCCCCCGGCCAGTGCGGCCATCCACACGATGGGGTCCTGATCCGAGCCAACTTCCACCACGCCGAAGACGAACAGCAGCGGTGTCGCGGTGAGCAACAGTGCTCCGCGCACGTCCAGCACGACTCGCTCCCGGGAAGCATCTGCGGGCAAGAGGAACGTCGCCGCAGCCAAGACCAGGAGGACGAAGGGGATTGCCACGAGGAAGATCCACCGCCAGCCGAGGAACTCGGTCAGGATCCCGGAGAGCACGAACCCGAGGACCAGTCCGCAACTGGCCACCGCCGCCCAGACGCTCAGGGCACGCGAACGTTGGATCCCTTCAGGAAACAGCATGACGATCACTGCCATGGCTGCCGGAAGAGCGAGCGCCTCACCGACACCTTGAAGTAGTCGAGCAGCAACGAGGACGGGGAACGACCATGCAACCCCCGCCAGCACCGACGCCGCGGCAAAGATCGCGGTTCCCATCATCAAGATCCGCCTCCGGCCGAACATGTCCCCGAGCCGCCCGCCCAGCATCAACAGACCCCCACCGGTGATCGTGTATGCCACCACCACCCAGGTCAGCTGGCGTTCGGAGGTTCCAAACTCGGCGCCGATGGAGGGAAGCGCGACGTTGACGACCGTCACGTCCACGGCGATGAAGAACTGCAGCATGGAAAGACACGTGAGGGTCAGCCATGCGCGCGCCGAAGAGTCAGTTCGGCGCACATTGGTACGAAAGGACACGGGGGCTCCGTTGTTCGAGAGTTGAACCCCGGGCAGCACGAAACGCCACTCCGGGAAGACCACGAAGCGACGGAGGAAGGTCAGGGAAAGGAACGCTCCGCCGCTAGCGGAGCGACCTCGTCACAGCGGCAGCAGCCGCACCAGAAGCGCCAGACATGCACGTCACCCTACAAGATTCGCAACCGACCTTCGCTTCGGAGCAGGTACCACGGCGTGCTCCAAGCAGCTCAGCAAGATCCCTGGGGAACACGGTGCCCACCTCCTTGACGACAGGCCAACGTCCACAAGGAGCACCTCACGATGCCAACGTACGAAGTGCCAACAGTTGACGCCGAAGAAGCAGCACAAGCATTGCGCGGGCTCGCTCATGCCACCCGCCGGATCGAGGATCCATCACAGATCTACGGCGTGCTCGGATCACTGTCCCGAGCGACCGCGTCGCTGAGTCAGTCGCTCCACCAACTGGGGTCGTATCACGACAAGCACGGGGCACGTGCTGAGGCGACGATCGTCGATCCGAAGCAGACCGGCGCGGCGTACCGAGTCTCGTGGGACCTGCACCGTGCCGGCGAGATGCTGGCCAGCATCCAGAAGTCGATCGACAGCGCACACCAGTCAGAAGCCACGATCATCTACCAAGAGCCGGTCTCCACATCGCGCCCTACCGGTCGCAGCCACGACGGGTTGTCGCTGTGAACGACCACGACACCTTCCGGCTGCACAGTACGGTGCTCGTCTCACCGAACCGAGAACGACGGCGTGACCGGAAGGCCCGCAAGCTCGCTGCCCGGGACCTTCTCGCCCGCGACCGTGCCGAGCAGAAGAGCGCAGCGCGAGCCAAGGCCGACGCACTCACCGCCGAACGCAAAGCCACCGTGCTGCTACCCCAGGCCGGAGATCCGGGCCCCGCGGCGCTGCGGACACCGGGACGGTTACGGCTGCCCCGCCACCAAGACACCTCCGCCACTCTGGCTGGGGCCTACCCGTTCCTCGCCGAAGGTGGACTCGGCAGCGACGGCGTGTTCGTCGGCCAGGACCTCTACTCCGGCAGCTCGTTCGTCTACGACCCGTGGGTCCTCTACGCCCGCGGCCTGATCACCGCACCGAACGTCGTGCTCGCCGGCATCGTCGGCTCCGGCAAGTCCTCACTGGCCAAGAGCCTCTACACCCGATCCATCCCCTTCGGACGGCGTGTCTACATCCCCGGCGACCCGAAAGGCGAACACACCGGCGTGGCTGAAGCTGTCGGCGGAAAGGCGATCGCCCTCGGGCACGGCATGTCCGCCCGGCTCAACCCCCTCGACGAAGGCCACCGCCCCAGCGGCCTCGACGACACCCAGTGGGCAGCCCAAGTCAGCGCCCGCCGGCGCGACCTGCTCGGTGCCCTGGCCGAGACGGTGCTCGATCGTCGGCTCTCCCCGCTGGAGCACACCGCCATCGACATTGCCCTCGCTGAGGTCGTCCGCACCGCCGACGTACCGGTGCTTCCGCTGGTGGTCGAGCGGCTGCTGGAGCCCGATCCGTCCATCGATCCCACCGGGCGACTCACCGAGGACGGACGCTTGCCCGGCCATGCGCTGCGCCGCCTCGTCGCAGGCGACCTCGCCGGACTCTTCGACGGCCCCTCAACGGTGCGGTTCGACCCATCGTTGCCGATGATCTCCCTAGACCTCTCGCGCGTCACCGAGAACGCCACCCTGGTTTCGGTGCTGATGACGTGCGCCTCGGCATGGATGGAATCCGCGCTCCTTGACCCCAACGGCGGACAGCGCTGGGTCGTGTACGACGAAGCCTGGCGGCTCATGTCCCACCCAGCACTACTGCGGCGCATGGATGCCCACTGGCGCCTCGCCCGGCACTACGGCATCGCCAACATGCTCGTCTTCCACAAGCTATCCGACCTCGACAACGTCGGTGACTCCGGCTCAGCGATGCGAGCACTCGCCTCCTCGCTGCTGGCGAACGCCGAGACGCGAGTCGTGTACCGCCAAGAGTCCGACCAGCTCGGGAGCACCGCCACCGCACTCGGGCTGACCGGCACCGAACAGTCGCTGCTGCCGACGTTGGGGACCGGCCAGGGCCTGTGGCGAATCAAGCACCGCTCATTCGTTGTGCAACATCAGCTCCATCCTGCTGAGCTGGAACTGTTCGATACTGCGGGTCGGATGACCTGCAGTGTTTGAACTTTCCCGCCCAATTTGCGTCCACACAAAAGGTCCAAATGGCTTAGGTTCTGGTATCCAAGAGCCGTTCAGATGTATCGGCAGACCAGGCCGGGATCACAAGTGTCGGGTGCGGGCTCGGCAGCGGCATCGCGCAGGACTGCGATGGAGTCGTGCAGTGCGGTGAGCCGGGCAATCTGCTGCTCGATCTCAGTCAGGCGGGTGTGGAGAAGGTCCCGAACGTGCTCGCAGGGCGAGCCACCGCTGTCACGGATGTCCAGGATCTGGCGGATTTGGGCGAGGGTGAGACCTGCCGCTTGGCCGCGGTGGACGAAGTCGATCCGGTTGACAGCATCGGGCTCGTAGGCCCGATATCCGGACGGTGTGCGCTCAGCCGGTGGGAGTAGCCCCTGCTTCTCGTAGAACCGCAGCGTCTTTGCCGTCGTTCCCGCCCGTTGGGCGAGTTCTCCGATGCGCATCATGGATTCCGATCTATCACCGGGGCGCGTGCTTGACCTTCCCCTGTACTGGAAGGTCCAGTATGGCTGACACGGATGCAGCCAAGCGGTGACAGGAGAGCCATGCTTACAAAGTTCGACCTCGCCATCGTCGGATCCGGCGGTGGCGCGTTCGCCGCCGCGATCCGCGCCACCACGCTGGGGAAGTCGGTGGTGATGATCGAACGCGGCACGCTCGGCGGGACCTGCGTGAACACCGGCTGTGTTCCCTCGAAGGCCCTCATCGCCGCAGCCAATGCCCGCCATGTAGCAGAAGACGCCTCAGAGCGCTTCCCGGGGATCGTGACGAAGGCGAACCCCGTAGATATGGCGGCGCTGATTGGGGGGAAGCAAGCGTTGGTGGAATCACTGCGCGGCGAGAAGTACGTCGACGTCGCCGACTCCTACGGCTGGCAGGTCCGCAGGGGAGACGCCGCGTTCGTGGGCACGCCTGATGCACCGGTTTTGGAGGTCATCGGAATCGACGGGAGCGTCGAGATCGTCGAGGCTGAGCACTATCTGGTCGCCACCGGTTCCCGACCTTGGGCACCGACGATCGATGGTCTGGACGAAGCGGGATACCTGACCTCGGCCACCTCGATGGAGTTGACCAAGGTTCCCGAGTCACTGCTCGTACTCGGCGGCGGCTACGTCGCCCTAGAGCAGGCACAACTGTTTGCCCGACTGGGTGCGAACGTCACCATGCTGGTTCGCTCCCGGCTGGCATCGAAGGAGGAGCCAGACGTCTCCAAAGCGCTTGAGGAAGTGTTCGCCGACGAGGGTATCCGCGTTATCCGCCACGCAGTACCGACCCGAGTCGCCCGCGAAGTAGGCGGCGAGATCGTCCTGAGCGCCGACGTAGCCAGCGGAACGCGAGAGTTCCGCGCCGACCATGTCCTGGTCGCCCTCGGCCGCCGCCCCGTCACCGACAGACTGAACCTCCTCGCCGTCGGAGTGAAGACCGGTGACGCCGGAGAGGTCGTGGTGACGGATCAACTGCGGTCGTCCAACCCGCGGATCTGGGCGGCGGGTGATGTCACCGGGCACCCCGAGTTCGTCTACGTAGCCGCCCACCATGGCACCCTGGTCGCCGAGAATGCCCTCTCCCACACCGAGAGAGCCGTCGACTACGCGCGGCTACCGCGGGTGACCTTCACCAGCCCCGCCATCGGCGCAGTCGGCATGACCGAGAAAGACGTCATCGCCGCCGGTATCCCCTGCGACTGCCGTGTGCTGCCCCTGCACCACGTGCCCCGCGCACTGGTGAACCGCGACACCCGCGGGTTCATCAAGATCGTCGTGAACGCCGACACAAGCGAGATTCTCGGCCTGACCGCCGTTGCCCAGGACGCCGGCGAACTGGCCGCCGCCGGCGTCCACCTCCTGGGCAAGACCATCGCCGAGGTCGCCGACACATGGGCCCCCTACCTGACCATGGCCGAAGGCATCCGTATTGCCGCCAAGGCCTTCACCACCGACCCCTCGCAACTGTCCTGCTGCGCATGAGGGTTACGCAAGGGTGTTCATCAAGAACGGGGCGCCGGCGATGAGCCGTCGTGCCTGGTCTTTCACTCAAGGCCTACGTCACCGCAACTACGCTCCGGCGTGAGGTATCTGCGACCGCTCGGCCTGAATCGAACGGAAACGTAGAGATAGCGACTCAGTCCGGCGGCAACGGACGCACCTGATGGACGACACGTTGTCCAGGAGGTGAGGTCGGGATGCGGCACCAGACACAGCAAGCGCAGCAGGCCCGGGAGGCCAAGCTCGACGCGCTGCACGCCAAGCTCACGGAATCCGTAAGCACTCTGGTCAGCGGCGATGACTGGCGCCGCGCTCTCGAGTTCTCCGCGAGGTTCCGCAGCCGATCGTTCAACAACACGATGCTGATCTACCTGCAGCACTACGAAGCCTTCAGGGCTGGCCGCGTTCCATCGGCGACCCCGACGTACGTCGCCGGGTTCAAGCAGTGGCAGACCTTGGGCCGACAGGTGATGAAGGGCCAGTCCGGCTACGGGATCCTCGCCCCCGTCACCGCTCGGTTCGCCTCCCGCACCCCCAACAGTGCCGAGTCATGGCGGCGTCTGGGCCGCGGCGAACGCTCCCAACCCGGCGAGACAACCCGCACCAAGCTGGTCGGGCTCCGACCCGCGTACGTGTGGGACGTGACGCAGACCGACGGTGAGCCGATCCCCGAACCACCGGCACCAACCCTGTTGTCCGGGCAAGCACCGCTCGGGCTTTGGGAGGGACTCGCCGCCCAAGTCGAAGCCCACGGGTTCGCCCTCAAGCAGGTCCCCGATGCCGACACGATCGGCGGCGCGAACGGCATCACCGACTTCACCACCCACGAGGTCTGTGTCCGTAGCGACATGGACGAAGCAGCCCAGGTCAAGACACTCGCCCACGAACTCGGCCACGTCATGCTCCACTCCCCCGAAGCCCGCACCGGCGACGACACCGCCACCCGCGACGCGGCGCTGCACCGCGGCATCGCCGAAGTCGAAGCCGAGTCCGTAGCCCTGATGATCGGTGCCGCCCATGGCCTCGACACCAGCGCCTACACGATCCCGTACGTGTCGAGCTGGGCCAGCAGCATTCCAGGCAGCGACCCGGTCGAGGTCATCCAGTCCACAGCCGAACGAGTCCGCACCACCGCCGTCCGCGTCCTCGACCAACTCGACACCGCACAGATCGGCAACGGTGACCCGCCAGGCCTCGACCGCTCCGCCGCCGTCCCTACGGCGCCGGTGCGCCAGCAACAGCCGGTCGTCGAACCGCAGGTGGTCAGACTATGAGCCTGCTGAACCCAGCAACCGCCTACCGCCGCTCCACATCACGGCCACGGATCCCCGTCGTCCTGCCCCTGGTCCGCGTCGCTGTCGACGACACAGGATCCTTGAGCGTCACCGTCGATGACCAACCGCTCGCTGATGAAGCGTCGGCGCGCTCGCGCGGCGAGCTGCGACCGCTCCTGGACCGCATCGCCACCGAACAGGAATCAGCGCTGCGCGTCGAGATCCACGAACCCGACGGGAAGGTTTTCACCGACTTCCACACGCTCGAACCGACAGCCACGCCCAGCCCGGCGTCGGAGCCGGTCACCCACGCACGGAGCACCCACGACGGCCAGCCAATCGTGAACGTGCGGGCAGGCTCACTGACCGGCGAAGGCTTCCAATCCAAAGAGCAGGTCTTCGTCGCGATCGTCGTGCACACCACCACCAGCAACTCCGACGGCACACTCGACCTGCACCTTCCCGTGGCGCTACTCGACCGCACGGCAGGCGATGTCGTGCTCGTTGGAAAGGTGTCCGGTGCAACCCGCCCCTCCCCTGACGAAAGCGACGCATCTGAACGGGACGCCTCGTGACCACCGCGGCCCGCCCGGTCGACGACACCCTCGTCAACCTCGCACTCATCGCCATCGGAGTCGCCGGCGCCGCTGCAGCGCTGCTCCGTGGTGCTGCGGCACTCACCGCTTGGGTAAGCAGAACTGGCCAACCCACCGCCGACTGGGCATCCGGCATCCGAGTGCTCGGTGACCCGGCCGACCCGGGCCGCGTCTTCGGAGCAGACATCTCACCCTTGGCCTACTGGACTGTCCTCGCCGTACTCGTCGCCACGCTCCTCGCGACGGGTTTCTTGGCTTGGCGAAAGGTCGACTCACTGCGCCACAAGACCCGGCACGACCCGCGCCGACTGGTCGGAGTCGCGACCCGGACCGACGTAGCCACCGTGGCATCCAAGAAGGCCCTCCTCGCACGGAGCACGACCCTGCGGCCCAGCCTCACCAGCGCCCGGGCCAGCGACGTCGGATACCTGCTCGGACGCTCCCGCGGCATGGAAGTCTGGGCCTCGGTCGAGGACTCGATCCTGCTGCTCGGGCCGCCGCGGTCCGGCAAGGGCCTGCACGTCGTCATCAACGCCATCCTCGACGCCCCCGGCGCTGTCGTGACCACCGCAACCCGACCCGACAACATCGCCGCCACCATCACCGCCCGCCAGAAGGTCGGTCCAGTCGCAGTCTTCGACCCCCAACGACTCGCCGAAGGACTCCCATCCGGCCTGCGCTGGTCTCCCGTGCGTGGATGCGAAGACCCACTGACCGCGATGATCCGCGCCACCGGACTCGCCTCCGCAACTGGACTGTCCTCTGGAGGCGTCGAATCCGGCGGATTCTGGGAGGGCAAGACCCGCAGCGCACTGCAAGCCCTGCTGCATGCCGCAGCACTCGACCACCGCAGCCCCGCCGAACTCTTCGCCTGGACCCTGTCGCCCTCATCGGCCAGCGACGCCGTCGCGATCCTCGCCTCCCATCCGAGTGCAGCTGCCGGTTGGGGCGAATCGCTGGACTCGATGATCCACGCCGACGCCCGCACCCGCGACTCCATCTGGATGGGCGTCTCTCTCGCCCTGTCCTGTCTCGCCGACCCCCGCGTCCTCGACGCCGTCACCCCACGCCCCAGCGAACACTTCGACCCCGTCGAGTTCCTCACCGGCAACGGCACCCTCTACCTCCTCGCCACCGGCGCAGGAGCCGGCGCCTCCTGGTCCCTGGTCGCAGCCTTCATCGAAGACCTCGTCGAAACCGCCCGCCGCCTCGCAGCAGCCTCAGCCGGCGCCCGCCTCGACCCGCCACTGCTGCTGGCTCTCGACGAAATCGGGAACCTCTCCCCGCTCCCGTCACTGCCGGTGCTCATGGCCGAAGGCGGCGGCACCGGCATCACCACCATGCCCGTCCTCCAGTCGCTGTCTCAAGCGCGCGACAAATGGGGCGACCACGCAGCCGGTGCCATCTGGGACGCCTCGATCGTCAAGATCATCCTCGGCGGAACCTCGTCGGCCCGTGACCTCCAAGACCTCTCCGCATTGATCGGGGAACGCGACGAGAAGACCGACTCCATCTCGGTCGGCGACTACGGATCTCGCTCTCTCCAACGCTCCACTCGCCGCGTCCCCGTCATGCCACCCGAAGCTATCCGTACCCTGCCATTCGGAACCGCACTCATCCTGCTGCGCAGTTCACCTCCGCTCATCACCGACCTGCGACCATGGACCACCCGCCGGGACGCTACGCAACTCCGGACCGAACGGACTATGACCGAGGTGGCGCTTCAGCGGCGCGGATGACGTCAACCTTCCACGTGGACGGACGTCGGGTTCCAGGATTGTAGTTTCCTCCGCTTGCCAGCAGAACGAGGTCACGCGGGCACGATCGTTAGCAGGCAGAGCGACGTCACGGCAGTTCCTCGCCGTAGACGATTCCGTGGCCTCGGGCAGTCTCGTCCATTTCGTCGGCCACTTGAACCATCACGGTGGCGATGTCGCGGCAATCGATGGCGCTCAGGTCACCAATTGCGCCATTGCCGCCGTACCAAAGCGAAGCGAGGACATCAAAGCGTGCGTCCTCACCGAGCTCTCGATCGTCTTCGTCTAGTTGCTCAATGTGCGCGCTGGCCGAACCGGCACGTATTGTCCTGCCAATATGCGTCGGTGCCGTCTGATGTATCAGCGGATCATTCTGTCCATCGCACCAGGACGGGCAGGCTCCCTTGGACTCGTTCATGATTGATCTCCTAGTTGGGTAAGTCCATGTCCCCGGCTGGTCCAACAGCGCGGGGACAACTGTGCTCTCATCTGACGATCCACCGATCCCATGTCGCTATGCCAAGGACTACGTCAGACCTGTGGATGAGTCCGTAATCGCGCATGCTGTGGACAACGCTGAAAGACCGACGCGTGCGTTCTCGTTGTCCACGGAATACTGATTCTCGAACCCGCAAGGCCCCGTGAATCTCACCCCTCTCGTCGGTGTCGAGTGTCGCGGAGCCGCACACGCACCTTTCTCCTGAGAGCGATCGCCGACGATGGCGTCGCGTGAGGTCAGGAGTCGATGATGACGATCCCCACCCAGATGAGCCTGCATGGCTTCATCGTCACTGCACCTGAGTTGACGTATGGCAAGAGCGACGTCGCGAGGTTCCGCGCACGGGTCGGCGTCGAGCAGTGGCGCAAGGAGGCCGATGGGTCGTTCACCAAGCTCGACCCGCAGTTCTGCGAGATGGTGATGTTCAAGTCCGCAGCCGAGCGGGCCTACGCCCGGCTCCGTGCCGGTGACCACTTCGTGGCCTCCGGCTACGTCCACGAGTACGAGTTCGACCGCGACGGCGAAGCCGTCCAGCGCGAGGAGTTCGTGGCCCGCCGAATCGGACACGACACCGCCCGCACCCGCTACAGCGTCGAACGGCCCGCCGCCGAACACGACACCGGAATCGGTGCCAGCCGGGACGCCCAGCGGACGGTTGAGCCCTCCTCGACCGCTGTCGGGATCTGACCGTGACAGACGAGGCGAACGAGCCGGCTGGCATAGAGCCGTCGGTGCTCGATGCCGAGCGGCATCCCGTCTTCGACACCTGGCAGAACTTCAATGCCAACGACACTGCCGAGGGCGAAAGAACCGAGTCGGAGTGGCCCGGGTCGTTCGAGTCGGCGTCGCTGGCTGAACCGTTGGAGCCGATCAATTGGAACACCCTCACCGCCGATGAGGCCGAAGCCGAATGGCTCGACCTCAACGCGTGGGTGAACTGGCTGCGCGGCACCTACGGCCTCGCACCGAACGAGATCCCACCAATGTGGCACCGTCACGACGAACTCGTCTGGGAACTGTCCGCCCTGCACCTGCACTGGCTCAACTCATACAGCCCCGACGCCTCCCCCTCATCGCCGCTGGCGTGGCATCGCGACTTCGCCGAGACCCGGCACCGGCTGCGAGACTGGGTCGCCGCCTGCGGCACCCGGCTCGACCGCGACCGCCCCACCCGACAGACCGCCTGGCCCGGCGAACCCGCCGCACTCCCCACTGCCGAGGCCTCGGTCACCGACAGGGACGCCGACTTTGTGCAGTTCGTGATGGAAGACGTCACCGCACGCCGTCAGGTCGAAGCCGACCTGGAACGCCGCGCCTCCTGACCCGTTCCGGCGATCTGTGGAGAACCCGGCGTTGTCCACAGCTCGACGAATCTGCCCGTCCTGCAACCAACTCTCGGGCGGACGGTGGCGGTGCGCACCTGATCCTTCAACGAAGGGAAACCCTCATGCTTCTCGCCCACGCGGTCACCCTGGCCGAAGCCCGCTCCTACATCGCGGCGCTGGCCGATGAGGCAGCCACGTTCGACGGCTCGGTCGAGTACGAACACGCCCTGCTCTACCTCGACCTGATCCACGGCGACGACGTCCCCGCCCTCGACACCCACGGCCTCACCGACGACCGAGCCATCCTGCACGCCGTCGCCGTCAGCGCCGTCATAGAACTCGCCGCCCACGGCGTCGACAAGCTCCAGGTCGAACTGCTCCTCGACATGCTCGACGTCGCCCGAGACCGCGACAACCCGAACCCCGAGGCCAGTGGGTTCTGATGTACGGCGACAACACGGCCGCACTGCGCAGTGAACTCACCACGCTCATGCAGATCACCCGCAACCAACAGGACCTCCACACGCTCACGCCCGACGACGTCGTGCTGATCGCGTCCTTTCGCACCAGCCTGACCCTCTGGTGCCAGCAAGCCGTCCGGGCGTCGAACCCGGACGGTGACTTCGGCGGACCCACGCCTCGCAGCCGCGGTCCGGCCGAGGAGCTTCGGTACCGGCTCGACCAGGCCCGCACCGGGTACACCGCTCCCTTGCCGGACCTGGATCAGCTCACCACTCCGTACCCCAACCACATCGTTGACCTGTGGCGGCGTGCAGCGAAAGCAGCGGCCCTCGGCGAGCACGACTTCCCTGCCGGACTGGACTACGGCAACCTGACCGAGCATCAGGCCATGACTGTCCTGAAGGACGCCTCCGAGGTCGCCCGCGCACTTACCGGGCTCGACCGGCACTATGCCGCGGCTGTTCCCGATTGGGAACTCATCGCCGAGGCGGACCTGCTTGGTCGTGCTGCCGTGGTCTGCGCCGCCTACGCCGGCTACAGCGAACCCGACTACAGCGTCGACCAGCGCGGCTGGCGTCCCCCGCTCCAACTCGTCGATGGACCAGCACTCCCTGGCTTGGATGGTGTGCTGCAGGCGCAGACCAACCTGCTCGTCCACCTACGCCGCCAACCCGACGCCTACAGCCTGCGGATCATCTTGGACTCCCAACGCATTGTCTCCGCGCGCGCCGCAGCGATCGGCGACACCTCGGGCGCACCGGCCGCAGTGGCGCAACGCTGGCGGCACCGGTCGGAGACCTACGCGCTACTCATCGACCAGACCCGCAACCTGCGTGGCCTTGTGGGCACGGGCTACGCGGCTGGCCAAGGCGCACTCGCGGCGGCTCGCATCCGCGCCCTACCCACCACCACCCGGATCCGTTCCCAGCAGTTGCGGCACCTCGGCGCGTTGTTTGCCCACATCGACCAGCGCCTTGCCGAAACCATCGCCGCGGGCGCCGACGACCGCAGCTACCTGATGGGCGTCGACCTGCCCCGCATCGGTCTCCATGCACCAGGCGCGGTCGAGCCTCAGTGGGCACGCCACATCCCTCTCGACGTGCAACCACGCACCCCAGTGCTCGACACCGTCAAGAACCGGCTCACCCCACGCCCGACATCTCCAGCGTGTTCGCCTGGCAGCACGACGCAGCGGCGATCATTCACCGGCGCCATCGACGCTGCCCGCCGCTCCGCACCGAAGTCGTCGGACCTCAGCCTCTGAGTTGTACGGTCGTCATGAGATCTTAGGTCAGGCGATCTGGAACGTCTCCTCGCCAACCGTCACCTCGACCCGCAGCGTTCCACCGAGCGCGTCGGCATACCGGCGCAGCGTGTCGACCTTCGTGAAGTCGACCTGGCCACGCTCGATCTCCGAGACCCGCTTCTGACTGACCTCCAACGCCTGCGCCACCTCGGTCTGCGTCATCGCGAGCATCTCGCGCAACTCACGCAGCTTGTAGGCGCGGACCTCCGCCAACATCCGCTTCATGTGCGCTTCCTGCACCGCGGGATTGCCGGGACGTTCGGCCAGCATCTCTTCCATCGTCTTGGCCATCTCAGTCGCCGCCCTTCTGCTTGCGCAAACCTTCCAGGTGTTCGTCATACCGGTCATCCGCGACCGGGATGTTCTTGCGGTACCACTTGTCCCACCGACCCTGCTTGTCGCCAGCTAGCAGCAATACCGCCCGGCGAGTCGGATCGAACGCGAACAAGATCCGCACCTCGCTGCGCCCCGACGAGCCGGGCCGCAGCTCCTTCATGTTGTTGTGTCGCGAGCCGATGATCGTGTCGACCAACGGCCTGCCCAACGCCGGACCAACCGAAGCCAAGACCCGCAGCGCCGCCATCACCTGGTCATAGGTGCTGTCGTTACTGGACTTGAGCCACTCCTCGATCAACTCGACGTCGACCACCCAAGGATACCCTTTTCCTTCTACATGGAAAAGGGTATGACGCTTGTCATTCACTGGTCCGCCTCCCTCATCCGCGGAGCCAAGGCCTCAAGAATCTCGGCCGTCACCGGGTTCACCTTCTCGTCCGGCTCGATATAGTGCGCCTTGGTGATCTCCGACGACGTGTGACCGAGCATTTCCGCGGCGAGGTCTGCTCCACCTGCGCGATCCAGCGTCGTGGCGACCGTCCGCCGGAACGAGTGCGGTGTCACCCCCTCGATGCCAGCCTCAGCCAGGACGGCGCGCAACCGCCTCCGTACGTTGTTGGTCGTCAGCGGCGTGCCATTGCGAGTGAAGAAGATCAGGTGCTCTGGGTCCTCGGCGGCGATCTTGACCAGCCGCTCCCGCAGCACTTCTGCGGTGAAGCTCGGCACAGAAACCGTGCGTGTCGACTTCACCGTCTTTGGGTGATGCTGTCGATGCGTTGCCTGGCCCTTGGGCGACACAATCGTTCCGCAGATCCTCACCGTGGCCGGAGAACCCGTCACGTCGACATCGCACTTACGGATGGCGAGGACTTCACCGATGCGGGCTGAAGTTCCCAGCATCACCTCAATGATCCGTTCCAACTGCCCGTCCGGCGGAGGACCCGGCACGCCCGGACCGCGCCGCCACCCCCGCACAGCCCCCCGGATTGCGTCCACCTGGCCCACAGTCAACGCCAACGCCTGCGACGGGGGCTTGCGAAGACGAACGGTGTCTCGCACCGGATTCTTCGCCATCGCCTCGTAACGGACCGCTAGGCCGAGTGCGAGGCTCAGCACGGTTCGGGCCTGCTTAGCGGTGCTGTAACTCTTGGTGGTCGCCAAAGCCTTGATGAACTGGTCGACGCGGCTAACCGTGATCTCTCTCAGGGCGAAGTGCTGGAACGCTGGCATCACCAGTTGGTGCATGTTGCGTTCGTAGAGCGCGCGCGTACTGGGCGCGATCTTTCCTTCCAGGTCCAGGTCACCGAGCCACACCTCAACCAGGCGGGCGAAAGGGCTGTCCGGCGTCAGTTCGCCAATTCCGCGATTGGAGCCCGCGCGTTGCGACAGCTTCTCCTTGAGCCGGTGCTCGGCGAGCTTGCGTGTGGCGGCGCTCGACTCAACCCGACGCACCTGACCGTCGAAATCGCGGAACCGCACGCGCGCACGCACGGTGCCGTTCGACAGATTGGTGAACTCAATGTCGCCGTACGTGCCGATCGGCGTGCGGGGCCTAGCCATGTGACCTCACCCCCGCTCCACTGGTCGTCCAGGATGGGATTCGCGAAGGTTGTCCAACCAGGCTCGCACGTCCGACACCGCGAACTTCAGGTGTCGTCCCATGCGGACCGCTACAGGACCGCGCCCGTTCTGGCGCCACTCGTAGATCGTCTTGATCGAGACGCCGAGGTACTCGGACAGTTCGTCGATGCTCAGGAGCGGATCGAGTCCACTCAGCGGGTTCGTGTCGGCCTTCATGCACATCAGGTGTGCAGGGCGGCCCGCAACGATCGGTGGCAACCGGAGTGTGCGGGGGCCACCCGGAGGGCCCGTCGACCGACGCGCCTAGAAGAAGGGCAAAACGGAGGGTTTCCGGAGGGGTGATCAATTCTCAAATGCTTTCAGCCCGGGATTCGCACTGAATCCCGGGCTGATCTGGTAGCGGGGGCAGGATTTGAACCTGCGACCTCTGGGGAACGCCGTGTCCAGATCACTAACTGTCACCAAACCCCACTGTTGAGCGGGATTCTTCACATTTCACGCCTGACGATGACACCCCAGATCACTCCCATTCCCCACAAACTCGGGAATAGGTGGGGAATGAATGGGGAACCCGCGTCACGCTGTCAGGCTGCCTGCGCTGCACGTAAGAGGGCGCCGTGCGCTCCTGCCAACTCCGAGACTGTTGGGGCGCTCACAACGGCTTCCACGGCTGTCAGGGCTATCACGGGCTGACCCTGACGGGTCATGCCCTCAATGATCCACAGACCGTCTTCATCTAGGAGAGGTTCCCACCCTTGCCGACACAGCGCCCTGACGGCGCTGTTCCAATCAGCGCCATTGAGCGATCCACCTAGCCAGACGTCTGACTCGGGAGCCGGGAGCACGAGCACGCCCATCCCTGTCATTGGGTCAAGGTGGGCAGTGTGGAGCGCGCTGACGGCGCGGGTCATTGGTTCGGTCATTGCAGAAACCTCACAGTCATTGAGAGTCATTGAGAGTCAATGCGATTCATTGACGATTAATGAAGGCTGGTCATTGAAGGGCGACCCTAGAGGATTCACGCTCAAGCAATAGCCATTGTCCGCCCATTGGAGTGTCATTGCACAATTGATTGCAATGCAATTCCGCTTCAATGGAAATTGTTCAGGACCCGCCTCAATGCAGCAATCCGGTCCTCAAGAGCCGAACCAATGCAAAGTCTGTGGGCATGCACAGGTGAACCTTGGTTCGAGCGTTGACGCCCGGTTAACCCCAATGCAACTGAGGGCTTAAGGGAATGCGCAGGTGATACCTTGGTTCTAGTGGTTCACACCCGTTACCCCTAATACGACTCAGGGCTTACGGGAATGCGCAGGTGATACCTTGCTGCATAGGCACCGGGAGCAAATACTAGGTGCGGCGCCCTCTGGAATGGCGCCATCACTTTGCCCTATTAGTTGCAGGGCAGCGGCACGCCCTTACGGGCTGCCCTGGCTGCCCCTGCCCATTGAAAGGAAGTAACTCATGACAACAACTCTCACTGATGAGCGGATGCTCAAGGCTCAGGAACTTGCCGAGCGTTGGGGAACTAGCACCGGAAGACTGGCGAACATGCGCAGCGCGGGAGTAGGGCCTACGTACGTGAAGATGGGCAGCAGTGTCCGCTACCGACTTGCTGACGTGAAGGCATACGAAGCCGCACAGACCGTTCAGCCGGTTGGACTCTGACTGTGACCCGCGCGTGCGAAGGGGTAGACCGGGAGATTGAAGCCGTCCTGATCGACGCTGGGAGACATGTTGCACGGCTGACGATTGAGGCTGGCCCCACGGCTGACCCGTTGGGGAACCTCGCACAGGGCAAGGGCTTGGCAGTACGGGACGTGTTCGCCAATCTCGTTGTCAATGGCTGGGTCCGTGGCTGGGTGGAGTCCAGCAAATGAAGGAGGACGGGACCCGACTAGGCGTGATCTGGGGTATCCGCGACAGTCGGGATTTCAACCCCACGGAGAAGGCGATCCTGTGGGCTGTCGAGTCGCGCGGCACGGCGTACGGAACCGTAGACACGATGAGGGAGGACGCAGGCGGCATGAGCCGCAACACCTTCTATAAGCACCGGGACAGGTTGCGATCCGTGGGAGTCCTGACCGTGATGGAGCGTCCCGGCAAGACGACTTCCTACCGGGTGAACAAGGAATGGTTCTCCGAGCAGTCACTAGACCCGTACCAAAATGTGGTAGGGGTACCAGAAATTGGTATCCCCCAACCCCGACCAGAATTTGGTAGACCCCCCTACCAAAATCCGAACACACCCCTACCAGAATCTGGTACACCCCCCTACCAGAATTTGGTAATGGAAGAGGACCCTAAAGGGGACCCCCAAAGGGGTCCCCTAAGAGGACCAACAGAATCCAGCGGGAAGAAGATCCTCAGACCTAGTGAAATTCCTCTGAGTTATAAAGAGGTTGAGATCCCAAGTTTCTACGAGTAGAACGAGTTCGGGACTTTCAGCCAGCCTGACGGCTGGCTCATATCTCACTCAGAGAGTTTGACTCTGAATACTCACACTCTCCCGCTGTAAGGGCAGCCGCTTCGCGGCGGCTGCCCTACCCAGGACATGTCCCTACGTTCCTTCGGGCGAACTCTCGCCCGGCGATAGGGCCATTAAGGCAGCATCCACCTACCCCCGCCCATGCCTTCGGCATGCCGGGAATCGGTGCGCGCTGTCGAATCGCACGACCCCATGAAAGGAGTCACCAAATGACAACGAGCACGACACGCAAGGCCAGCCCGTTGAAGGCTGCCCAAACAAAGGTTGCAGGGCTTGAAGACCAGGAGCGCGCGACGAGCGAACGCCGGGATAAAGCACGGGCGCACCTTGCCGATCTTCAACTACGGAGTTCGTCCGGCGATCCATCCGTCACCGGGCTTGACCTCATCACGGCACGCGGCGAAGTTGAGGCAACGGAGAACCTTGCAGAGCACGCTGCAAAGGTGCTCGCTGCGGCTCGCATGGAAGCGGCTGCCTTGCTTGCTGAGCAGACCGCCCAAGAGGCCCGTGACAGCCTCATCGGCCATGACCCCAACGAGACCTTGAAGGATGCACAGAAGGCCCTCCAAGACGCCGTTACGAGCGTCAGCGATGCCATTGCCAAGCAGGACGCCACGAGCGACGCCATCGGGCAAAAGCTGGCTAGCGCTGGCGTACCACCGATGGAGTGGTGCAACGGGATTCAGTACGTTCCGGTCCGCACTAGTTCGACTTCATCCAGCGTGGCTAGCACCGGGAGGGTTTCGTATAGGGGCAGCGTGATCCCAGGTCGCTTCAACGTCGCTATCCAGAACGAAGACGGCGAAGCCGTTTGGCTGTCGAGCGAAGGCCTTACGCGGGACTCCAATCAAGTCATTGACTCGATCCTCAACCAAGCATGGGAAGCCGTGCGCTCATAGGGTTGACAGTGTTAGGCCCCACGGAGGTTCGGGAGCATCCGGACCCCGTGGGGCTTGACTCCCCGATGCCCTCAAACTGTGGCAATTTCTGCGCTGCTATCCACCTCCGGTACGGAGTGACCCCCGGTAGGGGTCACTACCCCACCCTCACGAGCAACAGCACGGACCCCGACTGGCGTGTTACTGACCCACGCTCCTAGTCCTGCACGGCTTCCTAAGGAACCCGATCAAACAGGGGCAGGGCGACCCTGCCCAACCAGACCCCCACCCATCGCCACTTGAACCGTGTTGCCTATTCCCCATTAATGATGCAATGATCCGACCACAACAGCACACCACGGAGGATGAGAGACATGGCGCGACCGGCTGCACAGCCCTACACACTCGGGAAGATCACCTACGCCGATCACCCGACGATTGAGGGGCACAGGCAGGCAAGGGGCTATTACCGCGACGACAACAACAGACGGCGTGAAGTCACGGCCAAGGGCAAGACGGACCCGGCAGCCCGGCGAGCACTGCAAGCCAAGGTGAATGCGGCTCGTGACGAGTTCCGGGGTGGGGACGATCTGTTGAGTAGCACTACAACCGTCGCCAAGGCCGGGGAAGTCTGGCTTGATTGGAAGGACCGTGAAGGCAAGAGCGCAAACACGATGCGGGACTACCGGGGATACGTTCGCAACTCCATTGTTGACGGTCCACTCGCAAACCTGACTGTCGTGCAAGCCAATGATGTGGCGCGGATTGAGTCCTGGCTGACGCAGATTGCCGATGAGAGGGGTCCGGCTGCTGCCAAGGGCAGCCGGAAGGTACTGAGCGGGATTCTCGGGCTGGCTGAGCGCCGTGGCGCGATCCCTGCCAGCGTGATGCACCGCGTCAGGACACCCGGCACCAAGGCAGGCAGCGCGGGAGACCGGAAGTGTGTAGATGCTGACTGCGATTACACATGCGGCAAGCGCCACTTGGATACCCGAAGAGCATTCACCCGGCAGGAAGCCCAAGCCGTCCTGACTGTGGCAGACAACGCCAAGGCTGACGTTGGCGACTTGGCCGCGTTCCTGTTCGGGACCGGCGTACGAATCACTGAGGCCCTGCATTGTGTGTCGTGGGCTGATGTGGACTTCGATGCACAGACCGTGCATGTCCGGGGGACGAAGACGGAACAGGCTGACCGGATTCTTTCCATGTCTCCCGACCTAACAGCGCGCCTCAAGGCGCGTGCTGAGGCTCACGGGACCAAGGGGCTTGTGTTCGGGGTGACCTACTTCGCAACCAAGGCAGGCCAGCCGAGAGACCGCAACAACGTCTCCAAGGCCCTACGCCGTGTCTTTGCTGCTGCCGGGGTGCAATGGGCAGGAACGCACACCTTCCGGCGCACGGTCGCATCGTGGATGGACGAAGCCGGTTGCTCGCTCGCTGAGATTGCCAACCAACTCGGGCACGCTGACACCAACGTCACGGCTGGCTATCTCGGAAGGAAGACACAGCCCACACGAGCGGCTTCCGTAATGACGCTACTTCCCGACGAAGCACCCCGACTGCGAGCCGTCTAACCCCAACCCGCTGCCATTACTGGGGAATAAGTGGGGAACCATCGAAAATGACAACAGCCCCTGATCTGCGTTTATGCAGGTCAGGGGCTGTTTCTTGTAGCGGGGGCAGGATTTGAACCTGCGACCTCTGGGTTATGAGCCCAGCGAGCTACCGAGCTGCTCCACCCCGCGTCGGTGAACAGAACATTACGCGATGCGTTGTCCGTTCCCAAATCCGGGGCGGGAGGCGTACGTCACTCCTCGACGGGAGCCTCCTCCGTCCCGGGTGCTTCGCCCGAGTCCTCGGAGGCCAAGGCGAGCGCCTGGCTGACCAGCTGCTCGGCCTCGCCGGTCCGGTCGGCATAGCCCGACAGGTCACCGTCCTTGAGCGCGGCGTCCGCCTCCTTGAACTTGGCGTCCGCCTCGATCAGCAGGTCGCGGATCTGCTCTTGGACCGTCCCGGTCGGCCCTTCCGGCTCCTCACCGGGCTCCCCCGGTTCCGTGGGCTCCTCGGGCGCCTCCGGCGTCTCGCTGATGTCCACGTCAAGCACCTTGGCCACCGCCTCGGCCACGGTCTGGCCGATCGCGGTCCGCTCCCCGAAGGAGACCAGCACCTGGCGCAGCACCGGATAGTTCGCCGTGCTGGCACCCTGACGGACGGCGTACACCGGCTGCACATAGAGCAGGCTCTCGCCCACCGGCAGCGTCAGCAGGTTGCCGTTGATGATCCGCACGTTCGAGTTGCGGGTCAACGCCTCGAGCTGGCGCTGGATCTCGTCGTTGGAGCCGAAGCGGTTCGCTGCCTGGCCGGGACCATCGACCCGCTGGCCACCCGGCAACTCGAGCACCCGGATGGTGCCATAACTGTCCAGGCTGGCATCGGAGTCGACGGCCACGAACGCCTTCAGGTTCTGCCGCTCATAGGGCACGTAGACCGAGGTCAGCGAGAAGATCGGGTTGTCGCCACCACTCGGCGTACGGACCGAGAGCCGGTAGGCCGGCTGCAGCAGTCCCGGCGAGTTCGGGTCCTCCGGGACCGCCCAGCGCGCGTTGCCCTCATAGAACGTGCTCGCCTGCTCCACGTGGTACGACGCCAACTGGTAGCGCTGCACCTTGAACAGGTCCTCGGGATAACGCATGTGCGCCAGCAGGTCCGCGGGGATGTCCTTGCGGTCCTTGACCGTCCCCGGGAACGCCTTGCGCCATGCCTGCAACAGCGGGTCGGACTCGTCCCACGCATAGAGCGTCACGGTGCCGTCGTAGGCATCGACCACGGCCTTGACCGCGTTGCGCATGTAGTTGATCTCGTCGGTCGGCAGGGTGCGGAACTGGTTGTCGTCGTTCAGCGAGTCACTGGTCATGTCCTCGAACGACGCCTTCTCGGCCTGCGGATAGCGGTCCGTAGTCGTGTAGCCGTCCAGCAGCCACACGATCTTGCCGTCCACCACGGCCGGATAGGGGTCGGCGTCGACGGTCAACCAGGGCGCGACCTTCTCGACCATCAACCGCGGGTCACGGTCATAGAGGATCTTGGAGTTCTCGTTGACCCGGTTGGAGAGCACGATGTTGGGCTCGGAGAACTTCCACGCATAGAGCACCTTGTTGAACAGGTTGCCCACCGGCACGCCGGCAGCCCCGTCATAGGTGTTGTTCACCGCGCTGCCGGTCTCGGAGTCGTCGGGGATGTCCAACTCGACGTCGCGGTCGTCCGGGTTGGCCTTGCCGACGATCGAGTACGTCGGGGACTGCTCACCGAAGTAGATCTGGCCGCGGTAGCCGCCCTCGAAGAGATTGGTCAGCTCACCGCGCGGCGGCAGCGACTGCTCCACCCAGACCGGCTCGTCGCTCGCGGACTGGGTCTCGTTGTTGATGTCGCGCTGGTTCCCGAACGCCGCGATCACGCCGTACCCGTGGGTGTAGACGGTGTGCAGGTTGTTCCAGTTCTTCGCCTCGTCGGGAAGGCCGTCCTGGTTGAGCTCACGGACGCCGATCACGATGTCGCGCTTGTGCCCGTTGATCTCATAGCGATCCACGTCCAGGACGTCGGCCACCGAGTAGTAGCCCTTCTCCTGCTGCAACTGCTCGAAGGTGGCCCGCACCAGCGCCGGGTCGAGCAGGCGGATCTCCTTGATGTTGCGGACCTCCTCGTTCTGCTGGGTGGAGGTGAGGTCGGTGGCGCCGGCGAAGTCCTCGATCTCGACATCCTGGATGTCGTACGCCGCACGGGTGGCGTCAATGTTCTTCTGGATGTAGGGCTCTTCCTTGTTGGCCTGCGACGGTGCGACCTGGAACTGCTGCACCACGGCCGGCCAGATCATCCCGAGCAGGATCGAGGAGAGCACCAGGAGGCCGAGCCCGACGCTGGGCAGCAGCCAGGTCCGACGCACCACGTTGGCGAAGAAGAGCACCGCACAGATCAGCGCGATGAACATCAGGATGTTCTTGGCCGGCAGCACCGCGTTGTCGTCGGTGTAGCCGATCCCGGTCATCAGCGAGCCGCCCTCGTTGAGCAGGTCGAAGCGGTCCAGGTAGTAGTCGACCGCCTTGGCCAGCACGAAGACACCGAGCAGCACCGAGAGCTGTACCGCCGCCGCACCGGAGAACCGGTCGACCTTCGACTGCAGCTTGATGCCGCCGTACACGTAGTGGGTGATCGCCGAGACGATCAGGGCCACCACCGCTGCGGCCATCAGGAAGTCGACGATGAAGTGGTACCAGGGCAGGTCGAAGACGTAGAACCCGATGTCCTTGTTGAAGAACGGATCCGGCTCCCCGCCGAACTCCCCACCGTTGCGCCACAGCATGTATTCGCGCCACTTGCCGGATCCGCTGGTGCCGGCGAAGGCACCGACCACCAGGCTGATGCCGACCAGGAGCACCACCCGGATCGGCCTGATCGCTTCGCGGTAGCGGTCCAGGCTGACCTGCTCGGGCGAGGCCGGGCGGAAGACCGGCCGGAACCGGTAGGCGAGGTAGAGGTTGACAGCGACGATGATCGCCATCACTGCCCCGAAGACCAGGAAGAGCCCGATCCGGGTCCGGATCAACTGGGTGAAGACGCTCGAATATCCGGTGGACTTGAACCAGAGCCGCTCGGTCCACAGTGACGCGAAGAGGGTGAAGGCGAGGAAGAGCGCCAGCACCACCCCGAGCGTGATCCACAGTGCACGGCTGCGCCCCTGGCGCACGGGCCGTTGCGGCTGCGGGCGGGGCCTGGGCTTGTCGTCGAACATGTCACTCATGTCGGCATCTCCTCGGGTGCGTCCCCCTCAAGGGTGGCACGCAGCATTGCGATCATCTCGGGGACGAGGTCGGGCCCACCCACCACGGAGGTGTCCTCGTCATGCGCCCGCAGGCGCAGCGCACAGTACGTCGCCCCGCCGCGCCGGGCGGCAACGACGATGCGCACCTCCTGGCGGTCCGGGTGCTCCTGTGCAAACTCAAGGGCGGCCTGGGGATCCTCGGGGATCTCCGCATCCACCTCGGGGGGCAGCACGAGGCGTTCGACCACCGTGGCGCATCCCTCGACCTCGGGGGGCCAGGTGATCGAGGCCAGGATCGTCTCGAACTCCACCGATGCGTCGAGTTCCTGCTCGATCGGGATCAGCGAATCGTCCGCGGCGTCACCGTCCAGCCCCAGCGCCCGGGCGAGTTCGGGCTCACGGGCGGCCAGGTCGACGGTGCGTGCCAGCGCATAGAGGCGCGACTTCTGGTCCCAGCCGAGTTCCGCGGCGTGCAGTTCGAGTTCGTGCACGGTGGCGATCAAGGCAGGGTCGACCGACTCGTCCCCCGGCGGCTGCGGATCCGTCATGCTCACCCCACGCCCTCACAGCTCGGCAGCTCCGCGGACGGGTCGGCCACCCATGCCTCGATGGCATCGACGGCCGACGAGAGGGTGTCGGCACGGACCAGGACCATGTCGCCGTTCGCCCCGCCGAGGGCTTCCTTGCAATTGTCGGGCGGCACCAGGAAGAGCTCTGCCCCGGCGTCCCGGGCAGCCGGGATCTTCTGCTGGATGCCACCGATCGGACCGACCTTGCCGTCGGGGCTGATCGTGCCGGTGCCAGCGAGCTGCTTGCCCCCGGTCAGTGACCCCTTGGTCAACGTGTCATAGATGCCCAGGGCGAACATCAGGCCCGCACTGGGGCCGCCGATGCGCGGATCGATGTTGATCGAGACCTGGAAGGGGAACTTGAAGCTCGGCCCTGTCTGGATGCCGATCATCGGCGTCCCGTCGACATCCTTCGGGGTGACCTCCACGGTGACTTCCTTGCCCTCGCGCAACACCTCGAAGACCACCGGCTTGCCGTCGCTGCCCTGCACCTCGTCGACGATCACCGAACCGTCCTCGGCCACCGGCTTGCCGTTGACGCTGACGATGTGGTCGCGGACCCCGATCTTGCCGTCGGCCGGCATCCCCTCGGTGACGAAGAGCACCACGGTGGTGGTCTCCAGTTCATAACCCATCTCGATCAGTGCTGCGGCGATCGCGGCGTCCTGGGAGGAGACCATCTGGACGGCGGTCTCGGCGTCGTTCTCCTCATCGGTGATGCCGTCCTGGTAATAGGTGTCGTAGGGCACCACGGCCCGCTCGTCGCTGAGCCAGGCACTGATCGCGGTGAGCAGCGAGATCGAATCCTCCGGCCGGGTCACCCCGACTGTGGTCATCCGCAACTCCCCGCCGTCGTAATAGGTCTCGTGCCCGGAGACCTGGATCCGCTCCTGGCCCTGCACCTCGGAGAGCACGTCGACGGTCATGCCGGGCGAGAATTGCACGTACGGCGCAGGCGCGATCGCAGCCGTGAGCCACAGCACCACCATCAACGGTGCGGAGATCACGATCGCGAGGGTGCGCCGGGTCATGGTCAAACCCTCTCATTCCACGACAAGCGCGCAGGCACTGGTCCAGCGGTCGGCGTCAGGCCGAACGGCGTACGTCGTCGCCCTGGGCGCGGTTGCGCGAGGGCCGGACCGCGATCCCGGTGCTCCGGTCCCGCGGCCGATCCGCGGCCGGGCCCGGGCGGGTGAGTGCCGGATGCTCCTTGCGCAGCGCCTTCGCCATCCGTTCCACGGCCACGTCCCGGTCCACCCCGCCGCGTCCCTCACGACCCAGCCAGGCGACCCAGACCATCGCCGCCACGGTCACCACGACGGGCGGGGCGAGCCACCACAAGATCTCCACCGCCCCACTCTCGCATGTGGTCACGCCGGGAGCCGGGAGGCACGCGGGCCGTGACGGCTCAGGGAGAGCCCACCCACTCCTCGGTGCCGTCGGCGAAGACCTGGTGCTTCCAGATCGGCACCTCGGCCTTGAGCCGGTCGATCAGGACCCGACTGGCGGTGAACGCCAGGTCGCGGTGGGCCGCAGCGGCCGCGACGATCACGGCCGCATCCCCGATGGCCAGCGAACCGGTGCGGTGCACCGCAGCCAGGACGACGCCCTCGTGGTCGTCCGCGACACTGGCGCAGACCTGCGCCAGGCGCTCGGTCGCGCTGGGGTGGGCGGCGTACTCCAGCTTGCCCACCGCCTTGCCGCCGTCGTGGTCACGGACCCGGCCCACGAAGAGCACCACTCCCCCAGCCGCGGCGTCGTCGACCGCGGCCAGCATCTCCTCGACGGAGAGCGGCTCCTCACGGATGCCGACCAGGCGTACGGCGCTCGTCGGTCCCCAGGTCATGACGCCACCCTAGAGGTTGCGCCCGGGCCGACGGTGTCCTGCTCACCATGGGACAAGTAACGTGGACCCATGAGCGACAACTCCGGCGACCAGCCCGAGAACCCCTTCAAGGGCACCCCGTTCGAGCACCTCTTCGGCGGCGGCGCTTCGGGCATGCCTGCCATGCCGGACATCTCCGCGCTGATGAGCCAGATGCAGGCGATGATGGCTCCCCACGAGGGCACGGTGAACTGGAACCTGGCCACCGACATTGCGCGCAAGGCTGTCGCCCAGGCGCCGGATCCGGCGCCGTCCCAACGCGAGCAGGATGCGGTCGCGGACGCCGTACGGCTGGCGGACCACTGGCTCGACGAGGCCTGCGAGTTCCCCTCCGGCGTGCAGTCCACCGCTGCCTGGAGTCGCGCCGAGTGGATCGAGTCCACGCGCGAGGTGTGGCAGGTGCTGGTCGACCCGGTCGCCGAGCACGTGGTTGCCGCGATGGGCAACGCCCTGCCCGAGGAGGCCCGCCAGATGGCCGGTCCCCTGATCGGGATGCTCGGCCAAGTCGGCGGCGCCATGTTCGGCAGCCAGGTCGGCACTGCCCTCGGCGGCCTGGCCGGCGAGGTGCTCACTGCCTCCGACATCGGGCTGCCGCTGGGGCCAAACGGCCGCGCGGCGCTGGTGCCCACCAATGTGGCCGCCTTTGCCGAGGGCCTCGACGTGTCGGTGGACGACGTACGCCTCTACCTGGCGCTGCGCGAAGCGGCCCATCAGCGGCTCTTCGCCCACGTGCCGTGGCTGCGCGACCACCTGCTCTCCGCGGTCGCGGACTATGGCCGCGGCATCGAGATCGACACAGCCGGGATCGAGGAGCAGATGCGCAACCTCAATCCCGGTGACCCCGCCGCAATTGAGCAAGCGCTGGAGGGTGGCCTCTTCGAACCGCAGCAGACCCCCGCCCAGCAGGCGGCGCTGCAGCGACTGGAGACGACGCTGGCGCTGGTCGAGGGCTGGGTCGACGAGGTGGTCAACCAGGCCGCCGGCGAGCGGATGCCTGCGGCCGGCAAGTTGCAGGAACTCATCCGCCGGCGCCGAGCCGCCGGTGGACCGGCCGAGGAGACCTTTGCTGCCTTGGTCGGGCTGGAGTTGCGGCCCCGGCGCCTGCGCGACGCCTCCACCTTGTGGGGTTCGTTGCGCACCCGCCACGGCGCCGACGGACGCGATGCGGTGTGGCTGCACCCGGACCTGCTCCCGACCGCGGCGGACCTGGACGACCCACTCGGCTTCCGCGAGGAGACCGCTGACCCGCTCACCCCCACCGACGAGGAGTTCGACGCCGAACTGGCGAAGCTCCTCGATGGTGACCAGGGGGATGAGGGCGACGAGGGCGACGGTTCCGCCCCCGAGCCGGCGTGAGCCTGCATGCTGATGCCCTCGCGGTGCTGCGCGAGTGGCCAGCGCCCGATGCTGCCCAGGAACAACACCGCCAGCGGATCATCACCCATCTGGAGGCACACCCCGACGGCATGAGGCGCGACTGCTTCCCCGCCCATGTCACTGCGGGGGCGCTGGTGGTCTCGGCCGACAGTGCGGCCGTGCTGTTGAACCTGCACGGCAAGGCCCAGCGCTGGTTCGCTTTCGGCGGCCACTGCGAGCGCGCCGACGAGACCCTGGCCAGCGTGGCCCTGCGCGAGGCACTGGAGGAGTCGGGCCTGTCGCACCTCGACTTCGACGCGACCCCGGTGCAACTCGACGAGCACGCGGTGCCGTTCTGCGACCCACGCGGGAGCGTGGCACACCTCGACGTCCGCTATGTCGCGGTGGCTCCCGAGGGGTCGGTGCACGTGGCCAGCGACGAGTCACTCGACGTGCGGTGGTGGCCGGTCGACGCCCTGCCCGATGCGCTCGAGGACGACATGCACGCACTGATCGCTCTGGCCCTGGCCCGCCTCCACGAACGCCGAGGCGGCACGAGTTGACGCCGTACGTCGTCGAGTCGGCACGAGTTGACGCATTTCAACGCCGAGGCGGCGTCAACTGACGCCGCCTCGGCGCCCAGTTCTGTGAACACGTGCCGACTCGGGGTC
>NZ_JAUZVI010000016.1:0-53779 GCF_031844485.1 Nocardioides sp. AE5 | reverse complement strand
TGTCGGACCCCTCTGGTTGAGTGGTTGGCATGGCAGAGTTGAGCACGTGGAACCTGGATGCGGAGGCCTTGTTGGCTTTCGCGGAGTCCACGCTGCTCAAGCGTCGTCGGGTTGATCTGGACGACTTGGAGACCTGTGCCCAGTGGGCGGTGATCCACGGCGCGCGTCCGGTGCCGGAGGTGCCCGGTGGTCCGCGGCTGGTCCAGGTCGGCGGCGCCGGTACGCCGCCGGTGCAGGACCTGTGCCTGGCGGAGTTGGCGTTGTGCCGTCGTACGCATCCGTTGGCAACCCGGTCCGTGATGGCCGATGTGCTGGACTTGATCCACCGTCTCCCGCGCTGTTGGCAGACCGTGCAGGCGTTGGAATGTGAGATCTGGGTGGCACGTCGGGTGGCGCGGATGACCCACCACCTCACCCAGCCCGAAGCCGGCTATGTGGATGCCGCCGTCGCCGAGGCCCTCGCGGGTGAGCAGCCCAGCCGGGTGTTCACTCTGGTGGAGGCGAAGATCATCGAGGCGAACCCCGAGGAGCACGCCCGGCGCATCGCCACCGAACGTGCCCGCCGGTATGTGTCGGTGGGGCGGGTGGATGAGGCGGGGTTACGGAACGTGATCGCCCGGGTCGAACACGGCGACGCGATCTGGGTGGACGCCCTGATCGGAAGGATCGCTGACATCCTCGCCGCCCAGGACGCTGCGGCCGGTGCCCCGGCGCGGGACCTGGACCTACGCCGCTCCGAAGCGTTCGGGTGGCTGGCCCGCCCCGCCGAGTTGTTGGCCCTGCTCCTCGACGCCGAGGCGGCACCAGCCGACGTGCCCGACGAGCCTGCGCATCCTGACCCTGCTGACGACCCCGAGCCGGGCGAGCTGGAAGAGCCGGGTGCCGGCTGGGTCCGGGGGTTCCCCGCCCGCCTCCTGGAAGTGCTGCGCAGCATCGACCCGGCCAAACTCCGCCCCCAAGCCGTCGTCTACATCCACCTCCACCAAGCAGCCCTCACCGGAGCCGGAGCAGGTGTGGCGCGGATCGAGGACGGCGGTGGCCCCCGCCTCTACCACCAGGTCAAAGAGATCACTGGTGCCGCGCATGTCACGGTCAAGCCGGTGATCGACCTCAACGACCACACCAGCATCAACGCCTACGAACATCCCCCATGGTTACGCGAACGGATCCACCTGATCCATCCCGTCGAACCATTCCCCCACTCCACACGCGCCGACCGACGTACCGGGATCGACATCGACCACATCACGCCCTACCAGCATGCGAGCACGGGCACGGGTCCGGCGCCGCCGGGGCAGACTGGCACCCACAACGCCGCGCCCCTGTCCCGATACGCCCATCGGGTGAAAACGCATGCCGGATTCTTGGTCCGACAACTCAAGCCAGGCACATTTGTCTGGCGGACCCCACACAACCGGCACTACCTCGTTGACGACACCGGCACCCACCACCTCGACGAGGCAACCGGACACGCCCTCATAGGTCCCGGCTGCGACATCATCTGGGCCGACGTCGAGATCGACGCCGCTTGACCGTGCCCGACCGGACGCCCAGGCGGTGTGACGGATAACCTCTCCCGCATGGATCAGGCCACCGCACATCCGGACATGCCTCAGGTCGAGATGTGGACCGACGGGGCCTGCAAGGGCAATCCGGGTGTCGGCGGTTGGGGTGCGTGGATGCGCTTCGGCGAGCACGAGCGGGAACTCTTCGGTGGAGAGCCGTTGACCACCAACAACCAGATGGAGCTCACCGCGGTGATCGAGGGGCTCAAGGCGCTGACCAAGCCGTGCGCGGTCACTCTCCACGTGGATTCGTCGTACGTGATGAACGGGATGAAGTCGTGGATCGCTGGTTGGAAACGGAACGGCTGGAAGACCGCAGCGAAGAAGCCGGTCAAGAACGTCGAATTGTGGCAGGCGCTGGACGCCGAGGTCTCCCGGCACACCGTGCACTGGGTCTGGGTGAAAGGGCACTCGGGCGACCCCGGCAACGAACGTGCCGACGAGTTGGCGAACCGGGGTGTGGAACTGGTCCGTTCGAGGGGATAGTGGGTCCATGACCCAGATCCCTGACGTCAGATGGGGCAATCCCGACGGCCTGCTGAGCCGGACCCAGGAGCCGAGGCGGCGTACGCGCTGATGGTCGAGGTGACGCCCGTGTACGCCAACTACCGCACCCGCACCGACCGAGAGATCAGGGTCTTCCGGTTGACGCCGACCGGTTGATCGCCAACGAGTGGGCGCGTGCCCTGTGATCGGCCCCTACCGGGGGGTAGGTTCGACCCATGAACCTTGCATCCCTGTTGGAGAACTCCGCCCGTGACTTCCCCGAGCGTGACGCCGTCGTGCTCGGCGAGACCCGCCTCAACTACGCCCAGGTCAATGGGGCAGCCAACCAGGTCGCCAACCTGTTGGTCGAGCGTGGCATCCAGCCGGGCGACAAGGTCGCGCTGAGCTGCCCGAACCTGCCCTACTTCACGATCATCTACTTCGGCATCCTCAAGGCCGGGGCGGTCGTGGTGCCGCTCAACGTGCTGCTCAAGGGGCGCGAGGTGGCCTACCACCTCGACGACTCGGACGCGAAGGCCTACTTCTGCTTCGAAGGTACGCCGGACCTTCCGATGGCGGCCGAGGGCAGCGCCGGCTTCGCGCAGGCCGAGGGGTGTGACTCCTTCTTCGTGATCACCGCCGACCCGGCAGCCGCCTCGCCGATCGAGGGCACCGAGACCTTCGGCGCCGCCGTCGCCGGCCAGTCGCCGGCCTTCGACACCGTGGCCACCGACGACTCCGACACCGCCGTGATCCTCTACACCTCCGGCACCACCGGCCAGCCCAAGGGCGCTGAGTTGATGCACTCCAACATGCTCTCCAACGCCCTGGCCGGCGCGGACCTCTTCGGCGCGGACGCCGCCAACCCCGACACCTACCTGTGCGTGCTGCCGCTCTTCCACTCGTTCGGCCAGACCGTGATCCAGAACAGCGCCTTCGCCTTCGGCGGCACCGTGGTGATGCTGCCCAGGTTCGAGGCCCAGGCCGCGCTCGGGTTGATGCTGAAGGAGAAGGTGACCTTCTTCGCCGGCGTACCGACGATGTACTGGGGCCTTCTCGGCGCCCTGGACGAGGGCGTCGACGTCGCCACCCTGGCCGCCAACCTGCGGATCGCGGCGGCGGGCGGCTCGGCGCTCCCGGTCGAGGTGCACAAGAACTTCAAGGAGCGCTTCGGCGTCACCATCCTGGAGGGCTACGGCCTCTCCGAGACCTCCCCGGTCGCCTCCTTCTCGGTGCGCGGTGAGGACCCGGTCGTCGGCTCGATCGGCAAGCCGATCCCGGGCGTGGAGATGAAGCTGATCAACGACGACTGGAGCGACAGCCCCGCCGGCGACGACGTGATCGGCGAGATCGCGATCAAGGGGCCCAACATCATGAAGGGCTACTACGGTCGCCCCGAGGCCACGGAAGAAGCGATCCGCGACGGCTGGTTCCGCTCCGGCGACCTGGCCCGCAAGGACGCCGACGGCTACTACTACATCGTCGACCGCTCGAAGGACATGATCCTGCGCGGCGGGTACAACGTCTATCCGCGCGAGATCGAGGAGGTGCTGATGACGCACCCCGACGTCAGTCTGGCCGCGGTGATCGGCGTCCCGCACGACAGCCACGGTGAGGAGATCAAGGCCGTGGTGATCCGCAACGACGGGGCCACCGTCACCGAGGACGAACTCGTGGCCTGGGGCAAGGAGCAGTTCGCGGCGTACAAGTACCCGCGCATCGTCGAGTTCGTCGACGCCCTGCCGATGACCTCCACCGGGAAGATCCTCAAGCGCGAACTCTCCTGACCCGCGTACGATGCCGCGCATCGTTGTGCGAAATGCACAACGATGCGCGGCATCTTCGTCCCGGGGAGCCGTAGGAATGCCTCTGGGTGCTCACTAGTGTCCTGTGTCACGCATCACGTGACGCCAGTCACAGCGAGCCGAAGAGGAGTTCGATGTTCGCGTACCTGCCCTGGAGCGAAGCCGGTCGATCCCGCGCTGAGCGCCCCGGTCTCCGTGACGACCGGACCGAGCTGACCCACGGACAGTTCGCCGACCGGGTCGAGGCATTCGCCGAGCAACTCGCCGAGCACGGCATCGGACGCGGCGACGTGGTGGCCATCGTGCTGTCGAACCGGGTCGAACTGGTGGTGGCGATCTTCGCCGCCTGGCGCCTCGGGGCCGCGGTCACGCCGGTCAACCCGGTCTTCACCGAGGCCGAGGCCGGCTACCAGATCGGCGACGCCGGGGCCCGGCTGGTCCTCAACGAGGGACCGGGTGCGCCGAACGGCGGCGTCGCGACGATCGCGGTCGACGACATGCGCACCACCCGCACCGGGCAGGGCGCTGACCCCGTGGACCTGGCCGACGACGACCTGGCCCTGCTGATCTACACCAGCGGCTCGACCGGCAAGCCCAAGGGCGTGATGCAGGAACACCGCCACGTCGAGGCGATGTCGGAGACGATGGCCACCCACCTCGGGCTCACCGAGGACGACCACTGCCTGCTCATCCTGCCGCTCTTCCACGTCAATGCCCTGATGGTCAGCGTGCTCGCCCCGGCGCGCGTGGGCGGACAGGTGAGCATCACCGGCCAGTTCTCCGCGAGCCGGTTCTTCGAGCAGGTCGAGCGGCTGCGACCGACGTACTTCTCGGCCGTGCCGACCATCTATGCGCTGCTCGCCTCGCTTCCCTCCGACGTCCAGCCCGACACCTCCTCGCTGCGGTTCGTGGTCTGCGGGGCGGCGCCGGTCTCGCGTGAGTTGCTGATCCGCTCCCGCGAGCGCTACGGCTTCGAGATCGTCGAGGGATACGGCCTCACCGAGGGCACCTGCGCCTCGGCATGCAACCCGGTCGACGGCGTACGGAAGCTCGGCACCGTGGGACCGGCGCTCCCGGGGCAACGGATCAGGATCGTCGACGCCGACGGCCAGGTGGTGCCTGCCGGCGAACGGGGCGAGGTGCAGATCAGTGGCCCCACGGTGATGCGCGGCTACCTGAACCGGCCCGAGGCGACCGCCGAGACCATCGTCGACGGTTGGCTGCGCACCGGTGACGTCGGCGTGCTCGACGAGGACGGCTACCTCAGCATCGTCGACCGCCTCAAGGACATGGTGATCCGCGGCGGGGAGAACATCTACCCCAAGGAGATCGAGGCAGTCCTCGCCTCCGCCGAGGGAGTCCTGGAAGCCGCCGTCATCGGCCGGCCCGACGAACTCCTCGGCGAGGTCCCGGTCGCCTTCGCCAGCCTCTACCCGGACTCGGCACTGACCGAGGACGACCTCATCGAACACTGTCGCCGCACCCTGACCAGGACAAAGGTCCCCGAGCGGGTGCACATCGTCGAGGCGTTGCCGAAGAACCCCGTCGGCAAGATCGACAAGCCCACCCTGCGCAAGGAGTTGACCGGCCAACCGGCCTGAGGGACTCCCGCGCATCCACCCCCGACAACGCGACTGGTCGCCCGGCCGTCGTGCCGGACACTGCTGCGCCGATCCGGCGTACCCACCCAAGAGAAGGAGCCTCCCGTGGGATTCAAGACCGCAGACATGCCACCGATCGATCCGGCCGAGTTCGAAAGGATGCCGGTCCTCGACCGGATGCGCATCCTGGCCGTGCACTGGGCCGATTACGGCTTCGGCGGCCCCAAGCAGATGCACATGCTCTACCTGGTCAAGACGGTCGTCTTCCTGGTCGGCGGCTGGCTGGTGGTCGGGCTGACCACGCCGGGGATCGGCCTGACCGACCTCGGTGGCTGGTGGGGCGAACTGATCGTCTACCAGAAGCTGATGGTCTGGATCGTGCTCTGGGAGTTCACCGGGCACGCCGCCTCGTGGGGGCCGCTGGCCTTCAAGTTCGGTCCGCTGATGGGCGGCTACCGCTACTGGACGAAGCCCGGCACGCTGCGGCTGCCACCGTGGCCGGACAAGGTGCCGCTGACCCGCGGCAACACGCGCACGCCCTTCGACGTGGTGCTCTACCTGGCCGCCGTGGCGACGCTGGTCTACATGCTGGTGGCGCCCGGCGTCGGTGGCGGTGCGGCGTACAGCGAAGCGGGCCTGGTGGCCGGCTGGGCGCTGGCGACGTACGTCGGCCTGCTGGTCCTGCTTGGGCTCCGTGACCGCGTCCCGTTCCTGGCCGCCCGGCCGGAGCAGTACGCCGTGGTGCTGCTGGCCTTCGGTGTGCTCGCCAACCACGTCGACATGATCCTGGTGGCCAAGCTCGCGATGGTCACCATCTGGCTCGGCGCCTCCGTCTCCAAGCTGGGCCGGCACACCACCCTGGTGGTGCAGGCGATGATGTCGAACACCCCGTGGCTGACCTCGAAGCGATTCAAGCGGACCCTCTATCGCGACGTCGAGAACGAGGACCTGCTGCCCACCAAGGTGGCCTCTGGATGGGCCCACCTGGGCGGCACCGTGGTCGAGTTCGCGCTGCCCCTGGTGCTGCTCTTCTCCACGAACGCGACCCTCACCTGGCTGGCGATCGGCGCGATGATGTTCTTCCACTTCTTCATCTACTCGACCTATCCGCTGGCGGTGCCGCTGGAGTGGAACATCTTCTTCATCTTCGTCACCCCGTTCCTCTTCGGTGGCTTCTTCGCCGGGGACGGCTATTCGGTGCTCGACTTCTCCAACGGGTGGATCCTGGCCGCGGCGCTGGTCCTCTTCCTGACCGGGCCGATCCTGGGCAACCTCAAGCCGGAGTGGGTCTCGTTCCTGATCTCGATGCGGCAGTACGCCGGCAACTGGGCGTCGGGCACGATCGCCTTCCGGATGAACGACTGCGAGGAGAAGCTGGACACCGGGCTGGTCAAGAAGATGGACATCCAGCACAAGCAACTGGCCAAGCTCTATGGCCCCGAGGTCGCGGAGATCTTCCTGCAGAAGTGCGTCGCCTTCCGGTCCATGCACAGCCACGGCCGGATGCACCTCTCCCTGCTGCAGCGCCACCTGGACCGGATGGAGAACTACCGCCTCCGCGAGGGCGAGGTCGTCTGCACCGTCCTGGTTGGCTGGCAGTTCGGGGACGGGCACCTCTTCGACGAGCGGACCATTGCGGCGGTCCAGGAGCGCTGCCACTTCGAGCCCGGCGAGATGGTGATGGCCTTCACCGAGTCGCAGCCGATCAACACCTTCACCGTGCAATACCGAGTCGTCGACGCTGCGCTCGGCGTCGTGGAGCGCGGGCAGTACGACGTCCGTGACGCGGTCGCCGAGCAGCCGTGGATCCCGAACGGACCGATCCCGCACGAGGTGACCTGGCGGATGGAGGGCTATGTGCCGGCCGGCGAGGTGAACATCCCGGTGCCCCAGCCGCGCGTCGGCGAGATGAATGCTCGACGTGGCTCCCGGCGAGGTGGGAAGGTCACTACATGACGAAGGCGGTGGTGGTCGGCAGCGGGCCCAACGGGCTCGCTGCCGCCCTCACCCTCGCCGCTGCCGGTGTCGAGGTGCAGGTCCTCGAGGCCGCGGACCAGGTCGGCGGCGGCACCCGCAGCAGCGAATTGACGCTGCCGGGCCTGCTCCACGACGAGTGCTCGGGCTTCCACCCGCTGGCCGTGGACACGCCGTTCTCCCGTCGCTTCGACCTGGCCGAACATGGCCTGCGCTGGCTCTGGCCCGAGGTGCAGTATGCGCATCCCCTGGACGGGGGAGGCGGGGCGGCCGCGTGGCAGTCGGTGGACCGGACTGCGCAGGGGCTCGGCGTCGACGGGCGGGGATGGCAGCAGGTCTTCGGCTGGTTGGAGCCGCGGTTCGGTGACATCGCCGAGGACTTCCTGCGCCCGATGCTCCATCTCCCGGCGCACCCGTTCAAGCTGGCCCGGTTCGGTGCGCTCTCCGCGATGCCGGCCAACCTGCTGGCCCGGCGTTGGTCGACCGCGGAGGGCAAGGCACTCTTCGCGGGGGTGGCCGCGCACGCGATGCGCCCCTTCGGGTCGCCGGTCTCCTCGGCGATCGGGATCGCGCTGGGCACGGCTGCGCACCGCTATGGGTGGCCGGTGGCACAGGGCGGATCGCAGGCGATCGCCCGCGCCGTCGTCTCGATGCTCGAGCAGGCCGGGGGCAAGGTGCACACCGGTGTCACGGTCACCTCGCTCGACGAGTTCGACGACGCGGACCTGGTCATGCTCGACGTGGCCCCGGCCGCGGCGGCCCGGATCGCGGGGGACCGGATCCCGCCCCGGGTGGCCCGGGCGCTGCGCCGCTATCGCCACGGACCCGGCGCGGCCAAGGTCGAATTCGCCGTCGAGGGCGGTGTGCCGTGGCTCCACGAGGAGTCGCGGCTGGCCGGCACCGTGCATGTCGGCGGCACGCTGGAGGAGATCGCGCTCGCGGAGCGGGAGGTGCACCGTGGCCGGATGCCGGAGCGGCCCTTCGTCCTGGTCGGCCAGCAGTTCGTGGCCGATCCTTCCCGCGGCGCCGACGGCGTGGTGCCGCTCTATGCCTATGCCCATGTGCCGCACGGCTGGACCGGCGACCCGTGCGAGGCCATCGAGGCGCAGATCGAGCGGTTCGCGCCCGGATTCCGTGACCGGGTGCTGGCCCGGCACGTGCGGGGCACCGTGGCGATGGCGGCGCACAATGCCAACTATGTCGGCGGTGACGTGGTGACCGGGGCGAACGACGCCCTGCAACTGGTCTTCCGGCCGCGGGCGACGCCGAACCCCTATGCGCTGGGGGCGCCGGGCCTCTACCTCTGCTCCGCGGCGACTCCTCCCGGTGCCGGTGCGCACGGGATGTGTGGCTGGAACGCGGCGCAGTCGGCGCTGGGCGCACTGGAGCGAGGGCGGTCGCGGCCGTCGTGACCGACTTCCTGAAGCGGCGCCTGGTCGCCGACGGTGACCCCGGTGCCGCGAAGGTGCAGGTGCTCGCGGTGCGGGTCGGCGAGGCGTTGCAGGCCAGATCGGCCGAGTTGAACCGCAGCATGAACGCGGCGATCGAGGACGCGATCGAAGTGCTCGACGACCCCGAGCTCGTCGGCATGCTGCACGCCTCGGTGGAGGGGAACATCTCCACCATCGTGCACATGCTGGTCAACGAGATCCCGATCGAGCACGTCCAGGTCGCGACCGCAGCCACGGAGTACGCCGTACGCCTGGCCCAGGCCGGGATCTCCTCGGCGCCGCTGCGCCGGGCCTACCACATCGGCAGCGACGACCTGCTCGCCGAGATCTTCGAGGAGATCGAGCGCCTCGACTGTGCGCCCGAGGTGAAGCTGCGGCTGCTGCACCACATGGCAGGGTGGTTGCACCGCTATGTCGACTGGATCACCCGCGAGGTGATCGACGTCCACGAGGCCGAGCGGCAGGCGCAGTTGATGCGCAACGCCGACCAGGTCTCCCACCTGGTGCAGCGGGTGCTCGACGGCGAACCGGTCGACCCCGAGCAGTTCCGGCGTACCTGCGGATACCGGCTCCACGGCCGCCACGTTGCCGCGGTGGTCTGGGTGGAGGGTGCCCACCAGGCGGTGGACTGGATCGACGGGTTGCGCGAGTTCGCCGACAAGGTCGCGGCTGCCCTCGGGGGCGACGGGCCGCCCTTCTTCAAGCCGATCGACCGCAGCACGGCGTGGGTCTGGGTGCGCCTGCCGTACCCCCGGCCCGACCTGGACCGGATCCGGGCGCTGGTGCCGCCCGACTCGGCGGTCCGGGTGGCCCTGGGCGAGGGACGGTCCGGGGTGGAGGGGTTCGCGCGCACCCTGGCCGAGGCGAGGCGGGTCCGGGTGGTCCCGCAACTGGGCGCGACCCAACTCTCCCGGGTGGTCGGCCACGGCGAGGATGCCATGGCCGTGGTGGCCGTGCTCGCCCGCGACCTGGCCACCACGCGGGACTGGGTCCGTTCCGTGCTCGGCAAGCTGGCCGTGGACACCGAGGCCGCGGCACGGCTGCGTGAGACGGTGCGGGTCTTCCAGCTCAGTGGCAGTTATGTGCAGGCGGCCGAGGAGTTGATGCTCCACCGCAACAGCGTGAAATACCGGCTGGAGAAGGCCGCCGCGGAGCGCGGTCGCCCGCTGTCCGAGGACCGCCTCGACCTCGCCCTGGCGCTGCAAGCCTGCCGGGTGCTCGGCACGCCAGTCCTCGATGCGGAGCCGGACCAGGCCTGAGTCGTCGTACGCCGGTCTGGTTGTGAGGTCGGACACCCTCCCTGCGGGCGCTTCCCGCTCCGGGAGGCCCTTTGGCGCGCGCTCTGTTATGGTCCGGGGCGTTGACCCATGAAACTTGTATAACACAACAAAGAAGAGGCAGGGCCACTGGACCGAGACCAGTCCATCCGTCCACTCCTGACACACAGGGAGGTGACGCGTTGAACGCGTCCGACATGGAGCAGTTCAGCATCCCGTTGGTGGTGCTGCTGCTCATCGTCTTCTATGGAGGGACCTTCTGGATCTCCCTCCGGATCAGCAAGAAGCAGGAGAACGCCGACGGCTACATGACCGCCGGCAACAACATCGGCTTCGGTATCTCCGCGGCAAGCATGACCGCGACCTGGATCTGGGCGTCCTCGATGTACGCCTCGGCCACCTCGGGATACACCTACGGCATCTCCGGCCCGATCCACTACGGGCTGTGGGGAGCGCTGATGATCCTGTTCATCTATCCCTTCGGCAAGCGGATCCGCACGGTGGCGCCCAAGGCGCACACCCTGGCCGAAGTGATGCACGCCCGCCACGGTGCCTCGAGCCAGTTGCTGCTCGCCGGGTCCAACGTGGTCGGCTCGCTGATCAGCCTGATGTCGAACTTCCTGGCCGGTGGCCTGCTGATCGCACTGCTCTCGCCGTTCAACTTCGTCCAGGGCGTCTTCATCGTGGCCCTCGGCGTGCTCCTCTACTCGTTGTGGTCCGGATTCCGCGCCTCGGTGCTGACCGACTTCGTCCAGGTCGCCGCGATGCTCGGTGCGGTGGCGATCATCGTGCCGTTCATCTTCTTCGCCGCCGGCTTCCCGGCAGCGTTCGAGACTGGCGCCGGCAACCTGACTGCGCACCAGTCGAACTTCTTCTCCAGCGAGGCGTTCCTGCAGCAGGGTGCGCCGTACATCGCGGCCGTGCTGGCCTATGCGATCGGCAACCAGACGATCGCGCAGCGCCTCTTCGCGGTCCGTGAGGACCTGATCAAGCCGACCTTCATCACCGCCACCGTCGGCTACGGCGCGATGGTGATCGGCGTCGGCATGCTTGGCGTGCTCGCGCTCTACCTCGGCATCGAGCCGCTGGACGGGGACACCAACAACATCGTGCCGCAGATGGCGTCGAGCTATCTGCCGATCATCCTGCTGGTGCTCTTCTTCGTGATGATCATCGGAGCGCTCTCCTCCACGGCGGACTCCGACCTGGCCGCGCTCTCCTCGATCGTGATGGCCGACATCTATGGCCAGAACATTGCCGGCAAGGAGAACGCCAACCCGCGCACGATGCTGCTGATCGGCCGGATCACCATGGTCCTGGCCACGGCGGCCGCGATCGCGCTGGCCTCGCTGCAACTCGACATCTTGGACCTGCTGGTCTTCGTCGGTGCCCTGTGGGGCGCGCTCGTCTTCCCGGTGATCGCCAGCTTCTACTGGGACAAGGTCACCAACGCGGCCTTCACCACGTCGGTGGTCCTGGCCCTGGCCGCCTTCATCCCGATCCGCTTCGCGTGGATCTCGATGGACGGCGTCACCGGCATCATCGTGGACCTGCTCAACGTGGTGGGCATCGGCGTGGTGCTCGGGCTGATGGCCTTCGGCTTCTTCGGCAGGCGGGTCGCCCTGGGAGTCGGCGGCGTCGCCGCCCTCGCGTCGGCGCCGTTCGTGATCGGCTTCCTGCATGACTACGCAACCCTGAGCGGGTCGCTGGTCGCGTACGCCGTGAGCACCATCGTCTGCTTCGCGATGAGCGTGAACTCCCGCAGCGAGTTCGATTTCGCGCTGATCCGCCAGCGGACCGGTGACTTCGACGAGGCCGACCCGGACGACGATCCGGTCCTGAGCGCGAAGGGAGGGAACTGATGGAACTCTCCACCATCCTGCTCACTGCCTATGTGCTGGTCTGGCCGCTCGTGGTGGCCATCGTGCTCGGCGTGATCGGCAAGGCGTTCTTCTCCGAGTGGGCCGAGGCGCGTCGCTCCGGACGCGACCTGATCTGACCCGGCACCTGCCCGGGGAGTGCGGGGCCCGACCGGCCTGGTCGGGCCCCGCACGCCTAGACTGGTGCCAGCAGCACCACCCATCTTCTTGCCCAGCCTCGCCCCAAGGAGCCTCTCGTGGCCCGAGTCGTCGTCGACGTCATGCTCAAGCCGGAAATCCTCGACCCGCAGGGCAAGGCAGTGCACGGAGCCCTGCCCCGCCTGGGCTTCGAGGGCATCGCGGACGTCCGCCAGGGCAAGCGGTTCGAGCTCCAGGTCGACGGCGAGCTCACCGAGGACCTGCTGGCCGAGATCGAGAAGATCGCCGGCACGCTGCTCTCCAACCCCGTGATCGAGGACTACACCGTCCGCGTCGAGGGTGGCCGGGCATGAAGATCGGGGTGGTCACCTTCCCCGGCTCGCTCGACGACGTCGACGCACAGCGCGCGGTCCGCCTCGGCGGCAACGAGGCCGTGGCCCTGTGGCACGGCGAGGAGGACCTCAAGCGAGTGGACGCCGTGGTCCTGCCTGGGGGCTTCTCGTACGGCGACTACCTGCGCTGCGGCGCCATCTCCCGCTTCTCCCCGGTGATGACCAGCGTCATCGAGGCGGCCGGCAAGGGGATGCCCGTGCTCGGCATCTGCAACGGCTTCCAGATCCTGTGCGAGTCCCACCTGCTGCCCGGTGCGCTGATCCGCAACGACCACCGCAAGTTCGTCTGCAAGGACCAGGCGCTGCGCATCGAGAACAACCGCACGCCGTGGACCTCGTCGTACGCCGCGGACGCTGAGATCACCGTGGTCCTCAAGAACGGTGAGGGGTCGTACGTCGCCGACGAGGCCACCCTGGACCGGCTCGAGGGCGAGGGCCAGGTGGTGGCCCGCTACCTGGGCGGCAACCCCAACGGATCGCTGCGCGACATCGCCGGCGTCACCAACGAGGCCGGCAACGTGGTCGGCCTGATGCCGCACCCCGAGCACGCGATCGAGGAGTTGACCGGCCCCGGCACCGACGGGCTGGGCTTCTTCACCGGCCTCGCCGAGCGGGTCTTCTCGTGAGCCCACAGCGACTCTTCCGCATCGTCGCCGTCGCCGAGGCGATCACCTGGGCGGCGCTGCTGGGCGGGATGTTCCTCAAGTACGTCACCGAGACGACCGAGATGGGGGTCCGCATCGGCGGTGCCCTGCACGGCTTCGTCTTCGTCGCCTACTGCCTGGCCACGGTCGTGGTCGGCATCGACCAGCGCTGGCCGCTGCGGCGTACCGTGATCGGCCTGCTCGCCGCGGTGCCCCCGTTCTTCACCGTCTGGTTCGACCTGGCCGCCGAGCGCAAGGGCTGGTTCGCCGCTGGGTGGCGCCTCCGCTCGGATGCGCCCGCCACCGTCGCCGAGAAGGCAACCGGGCTCCTGGTGCGCAACCCGGCCCGCGGACTGGCCGCGGCACTGGTCGCGGTCGTGGCCCTCTTCGGCCTCGCGCTGCTGGTCGGACCGCCCGCCAGCTGACCCGTCCCGCCCCGGTTTGGGGTGCGGAACCCATTGGCCGCAACGGCCTCCTCGTGGCATGCCCGACATGTCCGGGATGGTGTTCTGCATCCTTTTGGTTACGACTTCGCCCGATCCCGTTGACAGTGATCTTGCAATCCTCAATAGTCACACCCAACGTGACGCGCGTCACGTCCTGGGGAGAGGGTTGGGGAACCGGATGCTGTCCATCCAGAATCTGGAAGTCGTCTATGACGACGTGGTGCTAGCGCTGCGCGGGGTGAGCCTCGACATCCCGGACGGCAAGATCGTTGCGCTGCTGGGCGCCAACGGTGCCGGGAAGTCGACCGTGCTGCGCAGCCTGTCGGGCCTGCTCGACGTGCACGACGGGGAGATCCGCAAGGGAGCGGTCACCCTGGACGGCACCGACGTCGGGCGGCACAAGCCCTCGGCGCTGGCCGGCCTCGGCATCAAGCACGTCCTGGAAGGACGGCGCATCTTCAAGGAGATGACCGTCGAGGAGAACCTGCGGATCGGGGCACACGCCAACCGCAAGGACATCGCCGGCAACCTGGCCCGGGTCTACGAACTCTTCCCGAAACTGCTCGAGCGCCGCGCCCAGACCGCCGGCTACCTCTCCGGCGGGGAGCAGCAGATGCTGGCCATCGGCCGGGCCCTGATGTCGGCCCCGCGCTACCTGCTCCTCGACGAGCCGAGCCTGGGCCTGGCGCCGCTCATCGTCGCGCAGATCCGCGACATCATCGTCGAGATCAACGCCCAGGGCACCGGGATCCTGCTCGTCGAGCAGAACGCCTCGATGGCACTCTCCATCGCCGACCACGGCTATGTGATGGAGACCGGCCGGGTGGTGATGGACCGCCCCGCGAAGGAACTGCTCGCCGACGAGGACGTCCGCGAGTTCTACCTCGGCCTCGGTGGCGAGGGGCGCTCCTCCTTCCGCGACGTCAAGCACTACAAGCGGCGGAAGCGGTGGGCCTCATGAGCACGTACGACGCCCCGGCGCTGGTCTTCGACGACGTACACCTCTCCTTCGGCAAGGTGCAGGCGATCCGCGGGGTCAGCTTCACCGTCGAGCAGGACGAACTCTTCTGCGTCATCGGGCCCAACGGCGCCGGCAAGACCAGCATCTTCAACGTCCTCTCCGGGGTCTATCGCCCACAGCAGGGGAGCGTCGCGCTCAACGGCACCCCGATCCTGGGCAAGCGGCCGCCGGCCATCGCCCAACTGGGGATGGCCCGCACGTTCCAGAACATCGAGCTCTTCGCCAACCTGACCGTGATCGACAACCTGATGCTCGGGCGCCACCAGCACACCCGCTACGGCACCCTGTCGGCCTTCCTCTGGCTGGGCCGGGCCCGCAACGAGGAGCTGCGCAACCGGGCGATGGTGGAGGACATCATCGACTTCCTCGAGCTCCAGGCCTGGCGCAAGATGCCGGTCGGCCTGTTGCCCTACGGCGTACAGAAGCGGGTCGAGCTGGGCCGGGCCCTGGCCATGGAGCCCAAGCTGCTGCTGCTCGACGAGCCGGTGGCCGGGATGAACCAGGAGGAGACCGAGGACATGGCCCGGTTCATCCTCGACATCCGCGAGGACCTCAAGATCCCGATGATCATGGTGGAGCACGACATGGGGCTGGTGATGGACATCGCCGACCGGGTGCTGGTGGTCGACTTCGGCACCCCGATCGCGCTGGGCACCCCGGCCGAGGTGCAGGGCAACCCGGCCGTGATCGAGGCCTACCTGGGTGGCGGCGACCTGAGTGCCGAGGACGTGCTCGGGGAGGTGGCCCCGTGAGCGAACTGACCACGCTGGTCACCCGGGTCCGCGACCGGGCCACCAGCAATGCCAAGGGTGTCGCGATGCGCGAGAAGCGGCTGGGCATCTGGCGGGAGATCACCTGGCATGACTATTGGGAGTCGATCCAGGACGCGGCCCATGCGCTGCTCGCCCTCGGCGTCGAGCCGGGCGACCGGGTCGCGATCCAGAGCGAGAACCGCTCCGAGTGGCTGGTCCTGGACCTGGCCTGCGTCGCGATCGGCGGGATCACGGTCGGCCTCTACCCGACCAACCCCTCGGCCGAGGTCGCCTACCTGCTCTCGCACAGCGGCAGCAAGCTGGTCCTCTCCGAGGACCAGGAGCAGGTGGACAAGGCGATCGAGGTGCTCGCCGACTGCCCGGACCTGGCCCACATCGTGTACGTCGAGCCGCGCGGCGTCCGCGGACGCTATGACGAGGAGCGCCTGATGGGCTGGGACGCCCTGATGGAGATGGGTCGTGAGCACCGTGTCGCCAACGAGGGCATGGTCGCGCAGCGGATGGCCCAGGCCCAACCCGACGACGTGATCACGCTGGTCTACACCTCGGGGACCACGGGTCCGCCGAAGGGCGCCATGCTCACCCACGCCAACGTGGAGTTCGCCATCGACGTGGTCTATGGCCAGGGAGCGTTCTTCGACGAGCCGCCCGGTCCGAACGACCTGACGCTCTCCTACCTGCCGCTGTGCCACGTCGCCGAGCGGTTCTTCACCACCTGGTTCAGCTGCGCCGGCGGCACCCAGGTCAATTTCGCCGAGTCGATCGACACCGTCCCGCAGAACATCCGCGAGGTGCAGCCAACGGTGGTCTTCGGCGTACCGCGGATCTGGGAGAAGATGCTGGCCGGCGCCCGGATCCGGATGCAGAGCGCGACCCGGCTCAAGCGGGCGTGGTCGGCGTTCTGGCTGGGCCGCGCGGAGAAGATCGGGGCGACCCTGGTCCGCACCGGCGGCACCCACACGCTCGGCAGCCGGCTCACGTACGCCGTGGGGTGGGTCTTCTTCTTCCGGGCGCTCAAGGAGCGGCTCGGGCTGCGCCACACCCGGTACGCCGGCTCCGGTGCCGCGCCTATTGCGCCGGAGGTGCTCGCCTTCTTCATGGGCATCGGGGTGCCGATGCACGAGGTCTACGGCCAGACCGAGAACACCGCGATCGCCACCGCGAACCGGCCCGGCCGGGTGCGGCTCGGCACCGTCGGGGAGGCCCCGGTGCAGGCCGAGGTGAAGCTGGACGAGACCACGGGCGAGATCCTCACCCGCCATCCGGGCGTCTTCGCCGGCTACTGGCGTGACGAGGAAGCGACGGCGCGGGCGATGAGCAAGGACGGCTTCCTGCACACCGGGGACGTCGGCGAATGGGTGGAGGGCACGCACCTGCGGATCACCGACCGGATGAAGGACATCATCATCACCGCCGGTGGCAAGAACGTCGCGCCGTCCGAGATCGAGAACGGGCTCAAGGCCTCCCCGTTCATCAAGGAGGCGATCGTGATCGGGGACGGGCGTCGCTATCTCACCGCGCTGATCGGCATCGAACTCGACACCGTCGGGCAGTGGGCCCAGCAGCGCCACCTCGCCTACACGACGTACCGCGACCTGGCCGAGAAGCCGGAGGTCCGCGAACTCGTCGCCGGCATCGTCAAGGACGTCAACAGCCGGCACAACCCGGTGGAGCAGGTCAAGGACTTCGCCATGCTCCCCAAGGAACTCGACCACGAGGACGGCGAACTGACCGCGACCCAGAAGGTGAAGCGCGCCGCGATCGACCGGATGTTCGGCGAACTCGTCGACGAACTCTATGCAAGGGCGGACAAGTGATGAGTGAGTTCCTGACCGCCGTCGTCGTCGGGCTCGGCTCCGGCTCCATCTATGCGCTGGTGGCGCTCGGCTTCGTGATCATCTACAAGTCGATGGGCGTGATCAGCTTCGCCCAACCCGCCTTCCTGCTGTCGGGGGCGGTGCTGGTCAGCCTGCTCTCGCCCTCGATCGGCTTCTGGGGCGCCCTGGCCGTCGGCGTGGTGGGCATCGCGGTGCTGGCGCTCGGCGTGGAGCGGGTGGCGATCCGGCCGATGGTCGGCAAGGCCGTCTTCGTGATCGCCATCATCACCATCGGCATCGACATCGTCGTGCGCACCGTCGCCGGCGCCTTCCTGGGCGTCAACCCGCGCTATGTCGGCGACCCGTGGGGGCTGGGCTCGTGGACCGTGGGTGGCGTGGTGATCCAGCACCGCCACGTGGCCGCGCTGGCCACCGCGGCCGTGGTGATGCTGGCCCTCTTCCTCTTCTTCCGCTTCACCCCGATCGGCCTGGCCATGCGGGCCGCCTCCCTCGACCAGGAAGCGGCGATGGCCCAAGGCGTCAACGTAGGGACCGTCTTCGCGGTCTCGTGGGCACTCGCCGGGGGCCTGGCCGCGCTGGCCGGCGTCTTCGCGGCCACCGGTGAACCGATCAGCAACACCTTGTGGATCGTGGCCCTGGTCGCGCTGCCGGTGATCATCCTCGGTGGCCTGGACTCGCTCGGCGGGGCAGTGCTGGGTGGCTTCATCATCGGGATCGCCCAGGCGCTGGTCTCGACGTACCACCGGGACCTGTTCAGCGGCGACGTGGCCTTCCTGCCCGAGCTGACCAACAACCTCGGCCCGGTCACCCCGTTCATCGTGATGTTCCTGGTGCTGATGGTGAGGCCCTACGGACTCTTCGGCACCAAGGAGGTGGAGCGGGTATGAGCACTCGGACGATCCTGCAGAGCCGACCGGAGCTCTACACCGGCTATGGCCGCGAGATGGGGCTGTTCAACACCCGCGCCAAGTGGATCGGCGTGCTGGCACTGGTCGCCGTCGCGGCGGCGTTGCCGATGCTGGTCGCCGACGACCTGCTCCGGATCCTCGGCACCGGCATGGTGCTGGCGATCGGGGCGATCGGGCTCAACCTGGTCACCGGCTATGCCGGGCAGATCTCCCTGGGACACGCCTTCTTCGTCGGCGTCGGTGCCTACGCCTCCTCCGCGGTGGCGGGCGACCCGGAGGGGCGGACCCTGGGCTTCGGGGTCACCTTCATGCCGGCCTGGATCTTGGCCGGCGGCCTCGCCGCCGCCCTCTGCGGCGTGATCGTGGCGCCGCTGGCCACCCGGTTGCGGGGGCTCTACCTGGCCATCGTCACCCTTGGCCTGGTCTTCATCGGCACCTACATCTTCAACGCCTGGTCCGACCTGACCGGTGGGCCCGGGGTGGGTCGTGAGGCGGCTCGCCCGATCCTGCTCGGCGACGACCTGACCCGCGACAGCAGTTACACCAGCGAGCAGAAGCTCTACTGGCTCTTCCTGGTCCTGTTGCTGGTCTTCGCCCTGCTCGCGCGCAACCTGGTCCGCTCCCAGGTCGGCCGTGCGTTCGCAGCGGTCCGTGACCGCGACGTGGCCGCCGGCGTGATGGGGGTCAACCCGTCGCGCTACAAGCTGATCGCCTTCACGGTCTCCTCCTTCTATGCCGGGGTCTGCGGCTCGCTGCTCTACGTGGCGAACCGGCACTTCGGCGCGGAGCAGTTCGGGCTGCTCCTCTCCATCCAGTTCGTGGCGATGGTGCTGATCGGGGGTGCGGCGACGATCTCGGGATCGATCATGGGCGCGATGCTCATCGCCGCCCTGCCCCGGATCTCCAGCGAGCTCACCAACTACGCCACCTTCATCTCGACCTCCCCGGTCGAGCACCCGAACGTCTTCGAGACCGAGGCGGTGATGTACGGCGCATTGATTGTCGCGTTCCTCCTGTTCGAACCACGGGGCCTGTTCGGCCTGTGGCACCGGATCCGGACCTACTGGAAGAGCTTCCCCTTCTCTTACTGACCCCCGATTCCGCATTGATTTCGCCCGAAGTGTCCTGCCCGAGCAGGCCGCACCAGCAAGGAGAAACCAGATGAAGACACCCCTACGCCGACTGGGCACCCTGGCCGCCTTCGCGGCCGCCACGTCGTTGGTCCTGACCGGTTGTGGTCGCGAGGACGAGGGCGACAAGAACGTTGCCGGCATCACCTCCGAGCCCTGTCCGGATGCGGTCAACGAGGACAACGGCTGCATCTACCTCGGCATCATCACCGACATGACCGGTCCGTTCTCGCCGATCGGTGGGCCGATGGTCCAGGGCGCGCAGGCGTTCTGGAAGATGGTCAACGAGGCTGGCGGCATCGGCGGGTACGACGTCGACGTGACCAAGTACGTCAAGGACAACACCTACAACGAGACCACCCACGCCCAGCTCTACCAGGAGATGGAGGGCGACATCCTGATGCTCGCCCACTCGATGGGCACCGCGCACACCAACGCGATCCTCGAGGACGCCCGCGACAGCGACATCGTGGTGCTGCCCGCCTCGCTGGGCTCGAACTGGCTCTTCGAGGACGGCGTGATGCACATCGGCACCAGCTACTGCGCCGAGGGCATGAACATGGTCGACTACGCGGTCGACACGCTGGGTGCGGAGAGCGTCGGTGTCGTCCACTGGCCCGGCGACTACGGCGACGACTCGGCCAACGGCGCCAAGATCGCGGCCGAGGCGCGCGGCATCGACGTCTTCGACTACACCACCGGCCAGGGTGGTGCGGATGCGCAGACCGGCGTGATCAGCGGCATCCTCCAGGACAAGCCCGACGTGGTGGTGATCGCCACCAGCGCGGTCGAGGTCGGCACGATCATCGGGATGACCGCGGCCCAGGGCTACCAGGGCAAGTTCATCGGTGCGATCCCGTCGTGGAGTGGCGCGCTGCTCGGCAACGCGGACCTCGCACCGGCGCTGCAGGCGATGTACCTGCACGCCAGCTCGATCCCGGCCTGGAGTGCCGACACCCCCGGCCACCAGGAGATGCGTGACTACGTCGGCGACATCGAGCCGAACGACTGGTTCGCCGTCGGCTGGGCCGGCTCGCACGCGATCAAGGCCCTGCTGGAGCAGGCCATCGCCGACGACAAGCTGAACCGGGCGGGTGTCGTCGAGACGCTCAACGCGATGGAGGGCGTCGACTCCAAGGGCATGCTGCCCGACGGTGACGGCCACTACGCCGGTGACGCCAACGAGAATGCGATCCGGTCCACCCTGCTCAACGTCCCGGACGCCAGCGCCGCCACCGGCCTGACCCAGTCGGTGGAGCCCTTCGTCGGCCCGACCGCCCAGGACTACGAGTTCACGGAAGCCTGCTATCTGATGAAGTGATCCAGCCTGCACGAGCGCACTGGCCCGTCGGCTCGCCGGCGGGCCAGTGCGCATAGGATCGGGGTGTGCCTGAGACCTCTCGCCCCACCCTCGACACCGTCGCCGTCGCCGCCCAGGACCCCGACCGGGACCAGCCGTGGGCCGATCTCGGCCTGAAGGCCGACGAATACGCCAAGATCCGCGAGATCCTCGGCCGCCGGCCGACCAGTTCCGAGCTGGCGATGTATTCGGTGATGTGGTCCGAGCACTGCTCCTACAAGTCCTCCAAGGTCCACCTCAAGCAGTTCTCCGAGCTCTCCCAGGAAACCCCGCTGGGCAAGACGCTCGCCGGGATCGGCGAGAACGCCGGCGTGATCGACATCGGCCAGGGATACGCCGTCACCTTCAAGGTGGAGAGCCACAACCACCCCTCCTACGTCGAGCCCTACCAGGGTGCCGCGACCGGGATCGGCGGCATCGTCCGCGACATCCTGGCCATGGGCGCTCGCCCGGTTGCGGTGATGGACCCGCTCCGGTTCGGCCCCCTCGACGCGGACGACACCCAGCGGGTGCTGCCCGGGATCGTGGCCGGTGTCGGCGGCTACGGCAACTGCCTCGGCCTGCCCAACATCGGCGGTGAGGCCGTCTTCGACGAGACCTACCTGGGCAACCCGCTGGTCAACGCGCTCTGCGTCGGCGTCCTCCGCCACGAGGACCTGCACCTGGCCAAGGCGTCGGGCGTCGGCAACCAGGTCATCCTGTACGGCGCCCGCACCGGCGGCGACGGCATCGGCGGCGTCTCCGTGCTCGCCTCCGAGACGTTCGACGCGGACGGCCCGGCCAAGCGGCCCGCGGTCCAGGTCGGCGACCCGTTCATGGAGAAGCTCCTCATCGAGTGCACCCTGGAGATCTTCGCCGCCGGCCTGGTCGCCGGGATCCAGGACCTCGGTGGTGCCGGCCTCTCGTGTGCCACCTCCGAACTCGCCTCCGCCGGTGACGGCGGCATGGCCGTCCACCTGGAGCGGGTGCCGCTGCGCGACTCCACGCTCTCGCCCGAAGAGATCCTGATGAGCGAGTCGCAGGAGCGGATGATGGCCGTCGTCGAGCCCGACGACGTCGAGGCGTTCCTGGCGATCTGCGCGAAGTGGGACGTCGAGGCCGTGGTGATCGGCGAGGTCACCGACGGCGACCGGCTCGAGATCGACTGGCACGGCGAGCGCGTGGTCGACGTACCTCCGCGTTCGGTGGCCCACGACGGCCCGACGTACCACCGCCCGTTCGCACGCCCGGACTGGCAGGACGCGCTCCAGGCCGACGGCGCCGAGGCGCTGCCCCGCCCGGGCACCGGCGACGAGCTGCGCGAGACCCTGCTCCGGCTGATCGCCTCGCCCAACCTGTGCGACAAGTCCTGGATCACCGATCAGTACGACCGCTATGTCCAGGGCAACACCGTCCTGGCGCAGCCCTCGGACTCCGGCATGGTCCGGATCGACGACGAGACGAACCTCGGGGTAGCGCTGTCGACCGACTGCAACGGCCGCTTCGCCAAACTGGACCCGTACGCCGGGGCGCAGCTGGCGCTGGTCGAGTCCTACCGCAACGTCTCCACCGGCGGTGCCCTGCCGCTGGCGATCTCGGACTGCCTCAACTTCGGCTCACCGGAGGACCCGGCCGTGATGTGGCAGTTCGCCGAGGCCTGCCGCGGCCTCAAGGACGCCTGCGCGGAGCTCGGCATCCCGGTCACCGGCGGCAACGTGTCGCTCTACAACCAGACCGGTGAGACCGCGATCCTGCCGACGCCGGTGGTTGCCGTGCTGGGCGTGATCCAGGACGTCACCCAGCGCACCCCGACCGGGTTCGTCGCCGAGGGCGAGCGGATCTTCCTGCTCGGCAGCACCCGCGAGGAGCTCTCCGGCTCGGAGTGGGCCCATGTGGTGCACGGGCACCTCGGTGGACGTCCCCCGGCGGTCGACCTGGCCGCGGAGAAGGCGCTCAGCCAGTTGCTGGTCGACGGCGTCGGCCTGCTCACCAGCGCCCACGACCTCTCCGACGGGGGCCTGGCGATCGCGCTGGCCGAGTCGTCCCTGCGCAACGGCATCGGTGCCGCGGTGGCCGTCGGCGCGGACGCGTTCGTCGACCTGTTCTCCGAGTCGGCCGCCCGGGCCGTGGTCACCGTGCGTGACGCCGATGCGGATGCGCTGGTCGCCCTGGCCGAGAAGCACGGCGTACCGCTCACCCCGCTGGGCCGCACCGGCGGCGACGTGCTCGCGGTGGAGGGCCAGTTCGAGGTGCCGGTCGCCGAGCTCCGCGACGCCTGGACGGCGACGCTGCCTGCGGCGATGGACGCCTGAGCCCATCGGGTTTACCTGCTCCGTGCCGGGGCAGGAGTCGGGGACGTGTCCCTGCTGGAGGTAGTCGCATGCTGAAGAACCGAACCGTCCTGCCCGCAGCCGCCGCGGCGGTGCTCGCCCTGGGCCTGCTCGCCGGGTGCAGCGGTGACGAGGAGAGCGATTCCCCAGGCGGCGGGGGTGGCGGTGGGACCGCGAGCTTCGCGGAAGAGTTCAGCGTGCGCGGGGCGCTGGCAGAGATCCCCGAGGGCGCGATCCCCACCGACGGTGTGCTCACCGTGGCCGCCGGCGACCTCCGGGCCGCCACCGAGATGGCGGGGCTGGAATGGCCGGCGGAGGGGACGCGTGAGGCGACCGGACCCTGGCTGATGGCGCTGACCACCGGCGCCGAGGAGGACACGGTGCCCTTCGTGCCGATTTCAGGCGTGTTCAACGTCCAGAGTGCCAGCGCCGACGAGTTCGCCGAGGCGGCTGGTTGGTCGATCCTGGACGTGGACCGCTTCGTGGAGGTGGAGACCGCCCCGCGCCGGTTCGCCGTGGTCGCCGGCGACTTCGATGACGACACGTTGAGCCCGGACCTGGTCGAGGTCGGCGACGGCATCGTCAGCGACCGTGACGCCGAGGACCTGAGCACGGACCTGGCCGAGCAGGGCCCGCTGAACCCGATCGGCCAGCCGATCAGGATGGCGCAGGACGGCGACCGGATCGCGGTCTCGACGGTGACCGACCTCGTCGCGGACTGGCTGTCGGGTGGCGAGACGCTCGCTGATCGGGAGCCCCTCGCGGCGGTGGCCGATGCACTCGACCAGCGGCAGGTGGTCTCGGCGTACCTCGGGGAACCCGGGGATGCGGCCAGCACCGGCCTGACGCCCGACCAACTCCAGGCCACCGGCGTGGACCTCGACGCCCTGCCCTCCTTCGACATGGTCGGCATGGGGTGGACCGAGGTGGACGGCGAGGCAAAGGTGCATGTCGCCTACCACTTCGCCGACGAGGCAGCAGCCACCGCGGGCGCGGACTACCTGGAGGAGCTCTACCGCAATGGCCGGGGCGTCACCACCGGTGGGCCGTTCAGTGACTTCCTGGCCGTCGACGAGGTGACCACCGAGGGTTCCGTGGTCGTTGTCTCGACCACCGCAGTGCCGGGCCGGCAGCGGTTCCTGTTCCAGGCCTACAACCAACGGGAGCTGATGTTCGTCTCCGGGTGAGCGGGGAGATACTGGGGCGGTGGCACGACGACTCCTCCCGGCAGACCCCGACCAGGTTTCCCAGGCACTCGCCCGCCGTGACCCGGCCGACCTGCGCCTGCTCACCAAGCATTTCCTGGCCGTGCTCGCCCAGCGGGCCCCGGGCAACTCGGTCGAGGTACGGGTCCCGCCGTACGCCGCAGCGCAGGTGATTGACGGGGTGCGGCACAAGCGCGGCACCCCGCCGGCCGTCGTTGAACTCGACGCCGAGACGTGGCTCGACCTGGCCACCGGGGCGCTGGCGTGGGAGGACGCGGTGGCCGAGGGCCGGGTGCTCGCCAGTGGCGAGCGGACCGACCTCTCCGGACACCTCCCGCTTGCCTGAGGGGGTCAGCCCATCATCTGGGCGATCCAGGCCGCGCCCTCGGGGCCGTCCAGCACTTCGTCGGACGGGGGTGCGTCCGGAGCGTTGACCTTCTTGCCGACCTTCGTGATGGCGAGGTCATAGGTGCCGCCCACCGGCTTGCCGTGCGAGTCGATCTCCAGGGAGAAGTCGCGGATCACCCCGTCGTTGCCGATCCACACCTCGATGACGAGGTCGGCGTCGTCGACCCCGGTCAGGCTCATCGAGGAGTTGAACGCCTCGCGATCATCCCCGGCCGCCTCGACGGCGTCGGCGTAGACGATCGTGGTGCGGTACTGCCGCGCCGGCTCGCCGTCGATCTCCTTGCTGTCCCCGACCTCGACCTCGCTGGCACCGCGCAGCGCGATCACCACGCCGACCAGTCCGGCGGGCTCCATCGAGCCGTCTGCAGCCAGCGTCTCGACGTCCGTCGAGGCCCAGGTCTTCCCCTCGGGCAGCGGGGCCATGGACCCCTCGGGCCGGATCCACGTGGTGGTCCCGTCGGCGAGGATCTGTGCGCCAGCCGTCGCTGCGCCCTGCTCGGTGGTCATGGTGACGTCGCCGACCAGGTCCTCGTAATCGATCTGGCCACTGACCCCGAAGCCGAACTCCTGGCCCACGACCGACAGGTCGGCCTGCGACTCGATGGCCATCGAGTCCACGCCCAGGGTTGCGTCCACGGCGTCGTGGAGCACCTGGACGGCGTCCTCGGCGGACGGCTTCTCGGCCTCGACGTCACCGGAGCAGGCGGTGAGCAGGAACAGCGAGGCGGCGGCAAGGGCGGCGAGCGAGCGTTTCATGGGGTCCATCCTTCCGCCCGGGAGGGTCGATGAAACGCGCGCAGCGTGGATATGCGTTCGCGTGTCGCGCCGCTCACCTGAGACGATGGGCGACGTGCGCATGATCAAGCAGAGCCAGAAGCTGAAGAACGTCCGGTACGACGTACGCGGGCCGATCCTCGTCGAGGCCCAGCGCCTCGAGGCGATGGGGCACCGGATCCTCAAGCTCAACATCGGCAACCCGGCACCGTTCGGGTTCGAGGCGCCTGCCGCGATCGTGGCCGACATGGTGCACCACCTGCCCGACGCCCAGGGCTACTCCGACTCGCGCGGCATCTTCTCCGCGCGCACCGCGGTGGCGCAGTACTACCAGTCCCGCGGGCTGCAGGATGCCCACGTCGACGACATCTTCATCGGCAACGGTGTTTCCGAGCTGATCTCGCTGGTGCTCCAGGCGTTCGTCGACGACGGCAACGAGATCCTGGTCCCGGCCCCCGACTACCCGCTGTGGACCGGCGCGGTCTCGCTCTCGGGCGGCACCCCGGTGCACTACCTGTGCGACGAGGAGAACGGCTGGGCGCCGGACCTGGCCGACATCGAGTCGAAGATCACCGAGAACACCCACGGCTTGGTCATCATCAATCCGAACAACCCCACCGGGGCGGTCTACAGCGAGGAGACCGTCAAGGCGCTGGTCGACATCGCCCGGCGCCACGACCTGGTCGTCTTCAGTGACGAGATCTACGAGAAGATCCTCTTCGATGACGCGGTGCACCACCACACGGCTGCCTACACCGGCGACGACGTACTGTGCCTGACCTTCTCCGGGCTCTCCAAGGCCTATCGGGTCTGCGGCTATCGGGCCGGCTGGCTGCGGGTGTCGGGTCCCAAGCACCTGGCCGAGGACTTCCTCGAGGGCCTCACCCTGGTCGCCAACATGCGGATGTGCGCCAACGTCCCGGCCCAGCACGCGATCCAGACCGCGCTGGGCGGCTATCAATCGATCGAGGAACTGATCGTGCCCGGTGGGCGGTTCTACGAGCAGTCCATGCTGGCGCACCGGCTGCTCAACGAGATCCCCGGGGTCACCTCGGTCAAGCCACAAGGGGCGCTCTACTGTTTCCCGCGCCTGGACCCGGAGGTCTACCCGATCGCCGACGACCAGCAGTTCGTCATCGAGTTGCTGCGGGCCAAGCACATCCTCATCACCCACGGCACCGGGTTCAACTGGCCCACGCCGGACCACTTCCGCCTGGTCACCTTGCCGGACGTGACCATGCTGGAGGAGGCGATCGGCCGGATCGCGGAGTTCTTGGCCGAGGTCCGCGCCACCCTCTGAGTCCCGCCCGTGCCCGGACCAACGCTCCGTCCACGTGGGTTCGCGAGCCGCCGGCAGGTCGTGCACCCACCACAACGGCGCGGCAGTGCGGCGGTTCCGGTGGCCGGGAGGAGACAGTACGCCGTTCCGGTGAGCGCCTAGCGTGCGGCAGGCACCGTCTCTTCGAGGAGGACCCGCCGTGGCCGCACCCGTGATCATCGATGCCGCACGTACGCCGTACGGCAAGCGCGGTGGAGCGCTCGCCGGGATCCACGCCGTGGAACTTCTGGCCGGAGCCCAGCAGGCGATGGTGGCCCGCACCGGGGTCGACCCGGCGGAGGTCACCGAGATCATCGGCGGCTGTGTCACCCAGGCCGGCGAGCAGTCCAACAACGTGACCCGCTTCGCCTGGCTCCACGCCGGCCTGCCCGAGGAGACCGGCGCGACCACCCTGGACTCCCAGTGCGGTTCGGCCCAGCAGGCCGTCCACCTGGTCTCCGCCCAGATCGCGGCCGGTCACTATGACATCGGGATGGCCTGCGGTGTGGAGGTCATGTCGCGAGTGCCGCTGCTCTCCAACCTCGGCGAGGTCGGCAGGCCGCGGCCGGAGAACTGGACCGTCGACCTGCCGGCCCAGTTCGAGGCGGCCGACCGGATCGCCGTACGCCGAGGCCTGACCCGCGAGGACCTGGATGATTTCGGCCTCCGCTCCCAGCAGCGTGCCCGAGCAGCCTGGGACGAGGGTCGGCTGGACCGCCAGATCCTCCCGGTGACCCTGCCCGATGGCACTGCGTTGACCCGGGACGAAGGACTCCGCGACACCAGCCCCGAGGCCCTCGCCGGGCTCAGGACGATTCGGGAGGGTGGCCTGCACACCGCCGGCACCTCCTCGCAGATCTCCGACGGCGCCACCGTCGCCCTGCTCGCCGACGAGGACCGGGCCCGCGCCCTCGGCCTCACCCCGCGAGCCAGGATCCGGGCCCAGGTCCTGGTCGGTGCCGAGCCGCACTTCCTCCTGGACGGACCGGTCCGTGCCGCCGAGCGGCTGCTCGCCCGCACCGGGATGCGCATCGGTGACATCGACCTGTTCGAGGTCAACGAGGCCTTCGCCGCCGTGCCGATGTCGTTCGCCCGGGTGCACGGCGTGGACGAGGAGAAGCTCAACGTCAACGGCGGCGCGATCGCCCTGGGTCACCCCGTCGGGTCGACCGGGATCCGGCTGATCGCCGCTCTGCTCGACGAACTCGAACGCCGCGACCTCTCCGTCGGGATGGTGGCCATCTGTGCTGGCGGCGCCCAGGCCACCGGCGCCATCATCGAACGCATCTGATGACCTCCCGGCATGGCTTCGCCCTGGTCACTGGCGCCAGCCGCGGCATCGGCCGCTCCACCGCCGAGGTGCTGGCCGCGACCGGTTTCGACGTAGCCTTCACCGCCCGGACCGCCACCGAGGGGGAGGGGACCGTCCCGCCGCGCTCGCTGCACGAGCCCCAGGAGGCCATCGCGGTGCCCGGCAGCCTGGCCACCACCGCCGGCCTGATCAGCGAGTACGGCGTCCGGGCCCTGCCGGTCCGGATGGACCTGACCGATCCCGACTCGGTGACGGCCGCGGCCGCGGAGGTCCTGGCCACCTGGGGCGCCCCCGCCGTCCTGGTCAACAACGCGCTGCTGCACCTGCCCCAGACCCGGTTCCTCGAACTCGGGGCCGAGGACCTGCGGGCCTCGCTGGAAGCCAACCTGGTGGAGCAGGTCCGCCTCACCCAGGCCCTGCTGCCGGCGATGATCGCGGCCGGTGGCGGCATCATCGTCAACCTCTGCTCCGGTTCGGCGACGACCGACCCGCGGGCCGCCCCCGGCGAGGGTGGCTGGAGCCTCTCCTATTCGGCGGCGAAGGCGGGCTTCGGCCGGATCGCCGGCGCGATCAATGCCGAGCACCGCGCCGACGGGATCCGGGCGTTCAACATCGAGCCCGGCTTCGTGGTCACCGAGGCCGGTGCGGCCCGCGGCGGCACCGACTCGATCACCGCGACCGGGTTCGCCGGTTCGCCGCAGGATGCCTCGGGCCGGGTGATTGCTTGGCTGGCCATCGCGGCACCGGAGGAGTCGAACCGGTTCCTGGGCAAGGTGATCAACGCGCCGCGCCTGGCCGCGGACCTGGCTGGGTCCTGAGTGAGCCGGTCCTGAGCGAGCCGGCCTGGCCGCGGGCACGACGTACCGCCCGGCTCCGGCCGGGGTCGGCCCGCGGATAGTGTGCTGGCATGACTTCGATCGATGACATCAGGAACCGTCTCTCCGAGCTCATGCCCGCGATCCGGGCGGACCTCGAGGACCTCGTCCGCATCGAGTCCGTGAGCGCCGACCCGGCGCGCGCGGGCGAGGTGCAGCGCAGCGCCGAGAAGACCCGCGACCTCTTCGCCGCAGAAGGGTTCGCCGCAGAGATCCTCAGCGCCGACGGGGGCGCGCCGGCCGTGGTGGCCCGCAAGGACGTGGCCGGTGCCACCAAGACGGTGCTGCTCTATGCCCACCACGACGTCCAGCCCGAGAACGACCACGCCGACTGGGACACCCCGCCCTTCGAGCCGACCGAGGTCGGCGACCGGCTCTACGGTCGTGGTGCCGCCGACGACAAGGCCGGCATCGCCGCTCACCTGGCCGCAGTCCGGATCCTCGGCGACGAACTGGGTGTCAACGTCGTCGTCTTCGTCGAGGGGGAGGAGGAGGTCGGATCCGACTCGCTGCCCGCCTTCCTGAACGAGTTCAAGGACCGGCTGGAGGCCGATGTCATCGTGATCGCCGACTCCGGGAACTGGGACATCGGGGTGCCGGCGCTGACCACCAGCCTGCGCGGACTGGTCCGCGCCGACATCGAGGTGCGCACCCTGACCCACGCCGTCCACTCCGGCATGTGGGGCGGACTGGTCCCCGATGCGCTGATCGCGCTCAGCCGGCTGATCTCCTCGTTCCACGACGAGACCGGCGACGTGGTCATCGACGGGCTGCACTCCGGGCCGGCTGCCGACGTGGACTATCCGGAAGAGCGGCTCCGTGCCGAGTCCGGCGCGGTCGAGGGGATCGAGTGGATCGGCACCGGCTCGGCCGTGGAGCGGCTGTGGACCAAGCCGGCGCTGAGCATCACCGGACTGGACGCGCCCAAGGTCGAGGGCGCCTCGAACACGCTGGTCCCGGCGGCCCGGGCCAAGGTGAGCCTGCGGATCGCCCCCGGCGACACCACCGCCAATGCGGTGCAGCGGCTCCGGGAGCACTGCGAGAAGCACATCCCGTGGGGTGCGCAACTGGGCTTCACCGTGGTCGACACCGGCGAGGCCACCCAGATCGACGCCACCGGACCGGCGTACGACGTGGCCCGCGACGCGTTCACCCGGGCCTGGGACGGCACCGAGCCCGTGGACATGGGCGTCGGTGGCTCGATCCCGTTCATCGCTGCCTTCCTCGAGGCGTTCCCGGCCGCCAGCGTGCTGGTCACCGGTGTGGAGGACCCCGACACCCGCGCGCACGGCGCCAACGAGGGCCTGCACCTGGCCGAGTTCGAACGGGTCTGCGTGGCCGAGGCGCTGCTGCTGGACGGCCTGGCCGGCTCCTGATCCTGCGCCGATGTGCAGGACGTCTGGAGGGCACCTAGAATCGTGGCGTGCCCCAGCCCAGCAACGCGCGCAAGGGCGGCGACGGCCGTCTGACCATGGCCCTCGACCCCCAGGACCAGGGACCGCAGGACGCCTGCGGCGTCTTCGGTGTCTGGGCACCCGGTGAGGAAGTCGCGAAGCTCACCTATTACGGCATCTTCGCGCTCCAGCACCGGGGTCAGGAGTCGGCCGGGATCGCGGTGAGCAACGGCCGCCAGATCCTCGTCTACAAGGACATGGGCTTGGTCTCGCAGGTCTTCGACGAGCCGACGCTGGAGTCGCTCAAGGGGCATTTGGCGATCGGGCACTGCCGCTATTCGACCACCGGGGCCAGCACCTGGCACAACGCCCAGCCGACGTTCCACCCCACCGCCGCGGGATCGATCGCGCTGGCTCACAACGGCAACCTGACCAACACCGCGGACCTGGCGCGGATGGTCGGTGACCTGGCCGCCCTGGACGGTGAACTGGACCTGCGGGTGCGCAAGCCGGAGTCGTCCACCAACGACACCAGTGTCGTCACCGCGCTGCTCGCGAATCACCCCGACAGCACTGTCGAGGAGCGGGCGATGGAGTTGTTGCCGCAGGTCAAGGGCGCCTTCTCCTTCGTCTGGATGGACGAGAACACGCTGTACGCCGCCCGCGACCCCCAGGGCATCCGGCCGCTGGTGATCGGTCGGCTGGAGCGTGGCTGGGTGGTGGCCTCCGAGACCGCGGCGCTGGACATCGTGGGGGCGTCGTACATCCGCGAGGTCGAGCCGGGCGAGATGGTGATCGTCGACGAGGACGGCCTGCGCACCCGGACCTTCGCCGAGCCGGCGCCCAAGCATTGCCTCTTCGAGTTCGTCTACCTGGCCCGCCCGGACACGATCATGACCGGCGAGCGGGTGCACAGTGTGCGCGTCGAGATCGGTCGTCGCCTGGCCAGGGCGTTCCCGGCGGATGCCGACCTGGTCATCCCGGTGCCGGAGTCGGGCACCCCGTCAGCCATCGGGTATGCCGAGGAGTCGGGCATCCCGTACGGCGTGGGCCTGGTCAAGAACTCCTATGTCGGGCGCACGTTCATCCAGCCCAGCCAGACGATCCGCCAACTCGGCATCCGGCTGAAACTGAACCCGCTGCGCGACATCATCGAGGGCAAGCGCCTGGTGGTGGTGGACGACTCGATCGTGCGCGGCAACACCCAGCGGGCCCTGATCCGGATGCTCCGTGAGGCCGGTGCCCGTGAGGTGCACGTGCGGATCTCCTCGCCGCCGGTGAAGTGGCCGTGCTTCTACGGCATCGACTTCGCCACCCGGGCGGAGCTGATCGCCAACGGACTGAGCACCGAGGAGATCTGCCGTTCGATCGACGCGGACTCGCTGGGCTACATCGACCTCGAGGAGCTCATCGAGGCGACCTCGGTGCCGAAGCAGAACCTGTGCCGGGCGTGCTTCGACGGGGTCTATCCGGTGGAGTTGCCCGAGCCCGAGCTGCTCGGCAAGAACCTGCTCGAGGTCGACCCCGCCCAGATGCAGATCGAGGCCGATGGCTTGGCCACCTCGCTGACCGGTGCCGGCGCGAGCGATGCGCTGGACCGACCCTGACCGTCCGAGCAGTTCCCACACCATTCCAGAGCCAAGGAAGCCCGTTGACCCAGTCGCACGAGAACGCGTACGCCGCCGCCGGAGTCTCGATCGAGGCCGGTGACAAGGCCGTCGAGCTGATGAAGGGGTGGGTGGAGAAGGCCCGTCGCCCCGAGATGATCGGCGGCATCGGTGGCTTCGCCGGTCTCTTCGACGCCAGCGCGCTGAAGGCCTATGAGCGGCCCCTGCTCGCCTCCTCCGCGGACGGCGTGGGCACCAAGGTCGCCATCGCCCAGGCGCTGGACAAGCACGACACCATCGGCTTCGACCTGGTCGGCATGCTCGTCGACGACCTCGTCGTCTGCGGGGCGGAGCCGCTCTTCCTGACCGACTACATCGCCACCGGCCGGGTGGTGCCGGAGCGGATCGCGGCGATCGTCAAGGGCATCGCCGAGGCCTGCGTGGCCGCCGGCTGCGCGCTGATCGGTGGCGAGACCGCCGAGCACCCGGGCCTGCTCGGTCCCGATGAGTACGACGTGGCCGGCTCCACCACCGGTGTGGTCGAGGCGTCGAAGTTGCTCGGGCCGGGTCTGGTCCGACCGGGCGACGCCGTGATCGCGATGGAAGCCTCCGGCCTGCACTCCAACGGCTATTCCCTGGTCCGCCACGTGCTGCTCGCTGATGCCGGACAAGGTGGCGCTCAGTGGGAGCTGGACCGACACGTCGATGAGCTCGGCCGCACCCTGGGCGAGGAACTCCTGGAACCGACCCGGATCTATGCCAAGGCCTGCCTGGCCCTGGCCGACGAGACCGCCACCCACGCGATGTCGCACATCACCGGCGGTGGCCTGGCTGCGAACCTGGCCCGGGTGATGCCCGAGGAGCTCTCCGCGAGCATCGACCGCAGCACGTGGACGCCGCAGCCGATCTTCGACGTCGTACGCCGGGTCGGCGACGTCGCCCAGGCCGACCTGGAACAGACCCTGAACTGTGGCGTCGGCATGGTGTCGCTGACCGACCCCGCAGACGCTGACAAGGCGATCGAGGTGCTCGCCGGCTTCGGGATCCGCGCCTGGGTGGCCGGCACGGTCACCGCCGGCGACGGCTCGGTGGAACTGGTGGGTCAGCACCCCGGATGGTGAAGCCGACTCCCTGATACCTGCGGTTGGCACCGGAAAATTTGCATCAGGTGCAAGTTTTCCGGTGCCAACGGGTGTTTCTGCCCCGGGCTCAGGCCCGCCGACGCGTTCGCACCAGCAGGAGTGCGCCGAGGAGGAGCAGTGCTGCGCCACCGGTGATGTGCCAATCCTGGGCTGACGCCCCGGTGGGAGGCAGGTACGTCGCGTTGCCGGCAGTCCGGACCTGGGCGCCCCGCTCCGGAGCGGTCGTGTCCCCCGGGGTGGCGATGTCAACCGGGTCCACGGGGTCGACCGGCTCGGCTGGGTCGCTCGGATCCACGGGATCGGTTGGATCGGTCGGGTCCACGGGCGCCACATAGGTGAATGCGCCCGTGAGCATGGCCGTGCCTCCTGCCGTGGTGACCACCACGTCGACGATGCCGGCCGTGCCCGGGGGAGTGAGCATGGTGCAGGTGTCGACCCCGCCACTGGTCGTGCAGTCCACGTTCGTCGCCGGTTGGCCACCGAAGGTGACCGAGAGCCCCGGTGCGAGGGCCATCGGGCTGATGGACCGGGCGTTGGCGAGCGCGTTGGCGAGCAGCAGGCCGGTGCCCACGATCGTCACCTCGGTGCCACCCTCAGCCGCTCCGGAGTCGGGCGTCAGCGAGCTGACCGACGGGGATGCCGGTGGTTCTGGTTGTGGTGCGGGTTGGACGGTGATGGTGAAGGTGGTCTGGTCGCAGGCGTCTGCGTCGTCGCAGATGCGGATGGTGGCGGTGGTGCCGTTGGTGGGTTGGTCGTGGGTGAGGGTGAATTCCTTGCCGTTGAGGGTGAGGGGGGTGGGGCCGTTGCCGTAGTCGACGGTGGCGGTCCAGGTGTTGGTGCCTGGGTCAGTGAAGGATCCGATGAGGGTGAGGGCGGTGTCGTGGGCGAGGTCCTGGTCGGCGATGGGTGCCAGGGTCGGGGCCACGTTGTTGACCGTCACGTGGTGGGTGGTGGTGGCGGTGTTGTTGTCGGTGTCGGTGACGGTCAGGGTGATGTCGAGGGTGCCGTGTCGGGGTGCGGGGATGGTGATGCTGGGTCCGGTGGCGTCGGGGGTTCCGTCGTTGTCGGTGTCCCAGGTGTAGCTGAGCGGGCCGGTCCCGGTGGACGTGGTGGCGGAAAGGGTCAGGGTGCTTCCCTCGTCCAGGGAGTCGGGTCCGGTGATCACCGCAACCGGCAGGTCGGGCAGCGAGACCGTGCCCACCGTGAAGTCAGCCCGCTGGACCTCGCTGAGGTTGCCCGCGTAGTCGTAGGCACGGACCTCGAACGAGTGGTCGCCCTCGGGGAGGGGATCCACGACATTGTGGTTCGAGCCGATCCCGACACACGGGGTGAACTCGGGCGGGGTGGCACCGCTCGCGAAGACCCGGCACTGCCAGGTCACCCTCTCGTTCGCGGTGAACACGAACCGGGGGGTGGTGTCATCGGTGACGGTCGGCGCGGAGACGATCTCCACCACCGGCGCGACGGTGTCGACGATGAACGTGTGCTCGACCGCGGGACCATGCACCGCAGGGCTGCCCGGCCATACGCCGCGGACCTCGAGGAGGTGGGTCCCGTCCGGCAACTCGACCGCCGGTGTGTGTGCCCGCGGGCCACTGCACGCACCGAAGGCAGGTGGGGTCTCCCCCTCCAACGAGACCCGGCACTCGAAGTCGGTCGTCTCGGCGTCGCCAGGCACGAACGGGAACTCCGGCGTGGCGTCGTTGGTCAGCGCGGTCGGGTTCGTCAGGCTCGGCGCCGCCGGTCGCGGGCCGACGCCCACACCGACCAGTTGGATCCGGTGGTAGGCCATGGTGGACGAGTTGGGTTCCAGGACCAGGGTCGCGGTCCGTTCCCCGAGCGCCGAGGGTGTGAACTCCAGGTGGACGGTGCAGCTGCTCGATGCCGCGACCTCGATCCGAATCAGGGCACCTCCGCAGGAGTTGTTGACCACTGCGAAGTCCGCGGCATGGGTTCCCTCAAGGGTGAGGAACCCGCTGTACGAACCGCGGCCCTCGTTCTTGACGACCACCCGTGACTGGGTGGTGTTCGTCGCGACGGTCTCCCCGAAGTCGAGGCGAGCAGGCACGACCAGGTCCGGCCCGTCACCGGTGTCGACGGAGAAGTTGCGGCTCAGGGTGGGAGACACCTGCCCGGAGACGGCGACCACCCGCACCTGGAAGGCCCAGGCGCCGTGGGTGAGTGCCGGCGTCGGCCGGAAGGAACCTTGCTTCGCCCAGGGATCGCTGCAACGCTCGAAGGGAGGGATCGTGGCCCCGGACGAGCGCGAATAGAGACGGCATTCGAAGGTGCCGACCTGGTCGGCGGCGAACTTGATCTCCGGGCGGGTATCGGTCACCACCCCTGAGGGGGCTTGGGTCAACGTTGCGGTGGGCCGCGCAGGAGGCGGGGGAGTCCCCGTGTACCAGTCGGGCTTGGTGTCGTTGGAGCCCCCGCTGGTCAGCTTCGTCCGGCCGGATGCGTCAGCGTTGAGGACGGTGATGTCGTTGTCCGTGGTCTCGAACAACCAGAACTCCGGGTCGTGGGTGTGCAGGATGCGCCCGTCCGCCCCGTACGTCGGTGAGTGGACCCCTCCCGACCCTGAGTGGACTTCGTGTGGGACGTAGTTGTCGTCGCCGAGCTTGGTCAGGTCCTCAAAGAAGACCATGCGGCCGCGGGCCTCGGAACCGGTCCAGATGCGCGAGGCGAGGAGGATGCCGGAACCGTCCATGGGGACGGCGAAGTCCTGGACGCCGGAGCGCAACGTGCGCACGTGCTCCCCGTCCGCAGTGAGCAGGGCCAGGGCTTGCTGTTGGGCGAACAGGATGTTGCCGTCCGGGGAGATCGCCGGATCGGTGTCGGCCGTGCTGTCGCCCAGTGGGGTCAACGCCCGTAGCCCGGACCCGTCGATGTTCATCCGGTACAGGTCCAGGCTCGCGTCGTCGTGCCGGTTCGAGCTGAACACGACGTACGCCGGAATGGTGGCGGCACTCGCGGACGGGGCAGTCGCAGTCACCACGGGCATGACGACGACTCCGGTCAGGGCCAGGACCAGGGCGAACAGGAAGCGGGGCAACCAGTTCGGCGCGATGGGAGGAAGGGTCAGGGTGGGCACGTCGTCTCCAGGCAGCAGGCAGTCGATTCATCCGCACGCTAGGACGGGGTCCTCGGCCACGTCATCGGCTCCGCGGCGAGATCATCCGTGCGGGCGACGAAGTGTCGACGAAAGTTGAGCGCGGTTGTCGACCTTGGAGGACTTGCGGAACGCCGGTGCTGGCCGGGGCCTCTCTACGATCAGGGATCGGCAAGCCGAAATGCACACTACTCTTGGGCCATGCACCTGGCTCGGGTCGGCACATGGCCGGTCGTTGGTGTGCTCTGCGGCGCATGGACGGCGTACTTCCTGGCCCCCGAACCCCCTGCCGCCCTGCTGGCAGTGCCTTTGGTGGCATTGGGGATCGCCGGGATCCCACGGTGGCCGCTCCGCTCCATCGGGCTGGTCGCCGCGGCCAGCGCAATCACCCTGGCCGCCGGAGTGTCCTGGGGGAACGTCGACCTCGTCCTCCCGTTCGCCTTCGCCCTCTTCGCGGCCGGGCGCCTGGTCACCGGTGTCTGGATCGGTGCCGCCCTGGCCCTGGTGTGCATCATCACCAGTGCCCTGCGGGAGCCGGGCATCGGCACCCTCGCCGTGGCGACCGCCCTCTTCGGTTCGATGTGGGTCTTCGGGCGGGCCGCCCACCGCAGCGCCCTGAACGCGCACCTGGCCGTGCAGGAGGCACGACGCCTGGCGGCCGAGGACCCGGCTGCAGTGGCGTTCCGCAAGGTCCTTGAGGAACGCGCGCGGTTGGCGGACCAGGCCCTGCATGCCCTGCACACCGCGGTCACCGACATGGCCGCCAGCGCACACCACGCCCGCGACCTCTCCGGGAGTGGCGCAGCGGCACAAGTGCACCTGCAACGGATCCACGACCGCGGGGCAGCGGCCGTGGACCAGTTGCGCAAGCTTCTGGGACTGCTCCGGGCCGAAACGGAGGGCACGGATCCGGTGGTCGAAATCGCGAGGCCGACGTGGCGGGGGGCGACCGCGGCGCGTGCTGCCCTGGCCGCCGCAACGATGGCGGTGCTGGTGCTCACCCATCCGGGCTGGGAACGCTCTCCCGTCCTGGGTGCCCTCTTCGGTGCTGGGATCCTCTCGCTCCTCCTGGTCCTGCACCGGCCGGGCGTGGCGAGCCTGCTCCTGGCGGCCGCCACCTTGCTGGTCCTCTACGATCCGCCCGCGGATCCCGAGTCCTTGTTCCCTGCCGCAGTTGCCTACATCGTGTTCGCCTGGTCGCTGGGGACCCGAGGCTCAGGCAACGTCGACGTCGCGCTGGTGGCGATCCCTGCCGTGGCCGCGCTGGTGGTTGCCGCGCCCCACGGCCAGGCGGCGATCGCCTTCATCGGTATCATCTTCGTGCTTCCCTTCCATGCCGGGCAGGTCTGGAACGAGCGGGAACGGATCCTGCGCAGGGCCGAGCGACGTGGCGAAGTGTTGCGCGACCGGCTCGACACGGTGGCGGCGACTGCGGTGCGCAACGAACGGCTTCGCCTCGCCCGGGAACTCCACGACGTCACCGGGCATGCGGTCGGGGTGATGGTGCTCCAGGCTGGTGCCGCGATGGCGTTGCATGACCGGGATCCGGAGCAGGCGCGCGAGGCGATCAGCACCATCATCCTGGCCGGCGAGGATGCGCTGGTCGAGATCGGCGAACTCTTCGGCGTGCTCGATGCGAGCGAGTTCGGCATCCCGCGTGGACTCGGGGACCCGGACGGACTCGCCCAAGCGATCGAGGACCTCGCCAGCGGGGTCCGGGGCAGCGGCCGCGACGTCACCGTGCGGCTCGGTGCCTTGCCGGCCACGCCAGCACTGGCGGGTACGACGTACCGGATCGTCCAGGAGGCGCTGACCAACGCGTTGCGCCACTCGACCGGTGGCGTGATCGTCATCAACGTCGATCTGGATGGGGGTGACCATTGCGTGCGCGTGACCGACGGCGGCACTCCGGCGAAGGCGCCGACCAGCCCGGCCGGTGGCGGGCTCGGCCTGACCGGCCTGGCTGAACGGGTGCGGCTGATCGGCGGCACGTGCGAGGTCGGTCCGACCGACGCGGGCTTCGTGGTGGCGGCGCGGCTGCCGAGCCGGGCGGCATCGGTCGCCGAGCGCACTGGCACGATGGTGACCGAGGTGCCCCGCCCAGGCCGGCCCGGCGTCGACAACCCGACCTCAGGAGTGGCTCCGTGATCCGTGTCGTACTGGCCGATGACCAGGCCCTGATCCGCGCCGGCCTGGCCGCGATCATCGGCGCCGAGCCGGACATGGAGGTGGTCGGTGAGGCCAGTGACGGCGCCGAAGCGGTGCAGGTCGCGGTGACCGAGCGCGCCGATGTGGTGTTGATGGACGTGGAGATGCCCGGCACGGACGGGTTGGCCGGCGTACGCGCCCTGATCCCTGCGCTGCCTGCGGTCAAGGTGCTGATGCTGACCATGTTCGACGTCGAGGGCTACGTCTTCGAGTCACTGAAGGCCGGGGCCAGCGGGTTCCTGCTCAAGACCACGCCGCCGACGGACCTGGTGGAGGCGATCAGGTCGGCGTACGCCGGCCGGCAGGTGCTCGCCCCGTCGGTGGTCGGGAGGCTGGTCGACCACTTCGTACGCCGTCCCGCGGGGAGGCACGCCGTCCCTGCTGCGTTGAGCCAGATCACCGAACGGGAGATGGACGTGCTCAAGGCCATCGCTCGGGGGATGTCGAATGCGGAGATCGCCGCGCACCTGCACCTCAGTGAGGCGACCGTGAAGACCTACGTGACCCGGATCCTGGCCAAGCTCCGGCTGCGGGACCGGGTGCAATTGGTGATCCTGGCCTACGAGTCGGGCCTGGTCGACGGCTGACGCCGAGTCGGCGTCACTTGACGCCTCCCCGACGATTTCGTCGGCCCAAGTGTCAACTTTCGGATGACACGGCGATCAACCTGCGGGCGATGCGCTCGGCAGCGGTGACTGGCAAGACTGAACGGCCCGGCCGTCGCCTGTCAGTGACCTGCAAGCCGCCGTCGCGACACTTCCCGGGAGAACACCGCCCCCCACGGTGCCGTCGTCCGGGCGCCGCGAAAGGAACGACCCGTGCACGTCACCCGTGCCCACCGAGCGACCCCGTTCAAGCGACTCCGGATGGCCGTGGTGGCCTGCGCTGTCCTGGCCCTGACCGGTGCCCTGCTCTCGATCACCAGCCAGCCGGCGAAGGCATACCTGGGTGACTTCCTTGGTTTTGGGTCGAACCTGGAGCCGTCGATCAAGGCGGGCGCCAATGTCGGCATCTTCGCCGACGGCGCCTTCTCCCACATCATCACCTGCCTGCCGGGTGGCACGAACGACTTCATCTTCTCGGTGACCGACATCTACATCGTCGAGTCCGGCTCTGCCACGCCGTTCGGTGACCTGGTCCAGGCGGACGGGACATCCCCGGCCACCATCATCGGCTCGGGGTCGAGCGGTGCCTTCATCGCCGAGTTGATCGCTGTCACCGGTCCGCAGGGGCAACTGGGCGAGGGCACGTACGACGTGGTCTTCGACAACTGCCAGGACGGGAAGTTCACGCCCACCGAAGACTCGATCCACACCGGGGTGATCACGGTGGAATTCCCCGCAGTTCTGCCGCCGTACAACACCTGGATCGGCAACCTGAAGGCGAAGGCCTACAAGTCGGCTGCGATCTGGGGATTGACGAACCGGTTCATGACGGCGCTGAGCCGGATGAGAGAAGGGGAGCCGCCGGTCAACTGGGGCGATGTGGAGGCCGAACTGCCGGGGGTGCGAGTGCCGCTGGTGGACGACATCATCGCGCGGTGGGAGGGCATGAAGAGTTCGTTGACGCCAGCTAAGGGCCCGTTGAGCCTCTTCGAATTGGCGATGCACCTGGCGGTCAACCAGGGCAAGCACTACAACGCGATCGCCGAGGACCCGCCGGATCACGACTACCAGCACTCCACGGTGGTGCCTGGTTTCGAAGTCCCGTTGGCGGACCTGGAGTTCGAACCGTTCGCCAACGTGCAGGCGATCGCGACGACGGCCGCATCCGAGGGCGCATTGTCGGCGGCGTTCCTGCGGTCGCTGGAGCGCTACCAGGGTGCCACGATCGCGAACGATGCCGGCTGGACGCTGGTGCATGCGCGCGAACTGGAGGATCTGGCGACCACGCTGGCCGCGGTGAACCTGCAGACCGCCGCGCAGTTGGAGGCGCTGCTGGGCAGCCTGGACCAGTTGCCGGAGTGGGACCGGATCGCGGCGGACCTGCAGACCTTCCTCGGCCATCAAGCCTGGGTGGGATGGACCCCGGAGGAACGCCAGACCATGGCCAACCTCGGGATGACCAGCGACGACATGGTGGCCCTGGCCAGTGAAATGCGCGCAGTCGGTTGGGAGCACTCCACCAACTATTGGTCGATGGACCGGGCGCAGGGCCACCTGGGCAACCACGCTGCCCAGCAGCGGGAGATGGCCGACGAACTGACCGCGCTCGCGGCCAGGCTGCGCGCGGTCCAGGCGGAGCTCGAGGCACAGACCGCTGTCCCGGACGATCTGCCCCGTGCCGATGCCGGCGGTCCGTACGCCGCGACCGCAGGGGGCACCCTGAGCCTGGACGGTTCCGGCTCGGCCCCGGGCACCGATCGCACCCTGGCCTCCTACGCTTGGGACACCGACGGCGACGGCGTCTTCGACGACGCCACCGGGGCCAACGCTTCGGTCCCCGTCGCCGCGGACGCGCCGAGCCTGGTGGGACTGCGGGTCACCGACGACGAGGGCCACACCGCGGTCTCCTACGCCCCGCTGGCGGTGGACCGCGGCCAGGTGCCGACGGTCGGCGGCGTACCGGAGAGCCTGACGGCGGTGGCCACCGTGGGTGAGGAGTTCACCCTGACCCCCGACGTACCGGCGGGTGCTTCGGTGACCTGGTTCCTGGGCGAAGACTCCTATTCGACCGACCCGACGCTCCGGATCACCCCCGACATCGACCAGGTCGGCGTACACAGCCTGGAACTCCGGGTCACCGACGACACCGGGCGGACCGCGCGCCGGACGTGGTATCTGGCCGTCCTGGAGCCGGATGCGGATGGCGACGGCTGGACCGTGTCGGCGGACTGCAACGACGACAACCCGAGGATCAACCCCGGCCAGCTGGAGATCATCGGCAACCGGATCGACGACGATTGCGATCCCGGTACGCCGGACCTGCCGCTTGGATCCATGCCCGGCGTGCCGGTTTCGTGGGGCAGTGGGGATCGTCTCGACGGCTACGGACTGGGCCGCCAGGTCAACACCACCTTCCCGGCCGAGGAACCCTTCGCCATGTCCGGGCTCAACGAGACCACGCTGCGGATCGAGGGCGGGGACCGAATGGGCCTGGCGCTGACTGAGAACGGCGGCCTGTGGTCCTGGGGCTGGGGCACCGGCGGGCAGCTCGGCACCGGGAGCAATGCGCAGCGCTCGACCGCAACAGCCGTCCGTGATCCCTCCGGGACGGGGCAGCTCGGCGTCGACGGCCCGGCGGTGGTCGACTTCGACTCCAATCGGATCAGCGTGGCTGCGTTGGAGGACGGCTCCGCAGCCGCGTGGGGACCGAACGACGACGGTGTGCTGGGCACGGGAAGCACCTATTGGGCAGTGAGCACCCCGACCCTGGTCCGTGGACCGGAAGGTGACCTGACCGGTGTCACTGCTGCGGCCTCGGCGGATGCCTTCCTCGCGTTCAACTCCGGCGGCGACCTCTGGGTGACCGGCGGTGCCTGTGGCACCGAGACGACGCTGACCGCCCAGCGGGTCGACGGCCTGCCGGCGCCCGTGGTGGAGCTGGCCGCCGGCGAGGGGCACCTCGTCGTACGTCTGGCCAACGGCGACCTCTACGGCTGCGGCGCCAACGACCGCGGCCAGCTCAACAGTTCTGGGGCATACATCGACCAGCCGGTGCCGGTGGAGTTCGGCCCGGATGCCGGTACGCCGCAGGCCCTCGCCGCCGGTGACGGGTTCACCGTGCTCCTCGACGAAGCGGACCGGGTCTGGCAGGTCGGCGCCGACACCGCCGGCCCGATCGAGGTCGAGTTGCCCGACGGGCCGATCATCACCCAGGTGGAGGCTGGCGCGGACCAGGCCGCCGTGCTCCGCGCCGACGGCGTACTGCTCCGCTGGGACGCCGACGCCGTCACGGTCACCGAGGTGGATCTGCCCGAGGGCATGTTGGTCAACCAGTTCGCGCTCGGGGCCGGTGACGACTTCTGGTACGTCGTGACCACCCGCAGTGGTGCCACGTTTGCTTGGGGCTACCAGGCCGGCGGTGGTGCGTTGAACGGCCAGGGACAATTGCCCACGCCAGCGCCCCTGCCGGTCCAACCGTTCGTGGACGTCCGCCACGCCTATCACGCGACGATCGCGATCGCCCCGGATGGGAGGGTCTGGTCCTGGGGACGCCGCGAGCAGCGAGGTGAGGGGGAGGACGTCGCGGTCTATCGGGGTGTTCCTGGCCCGGTCCTGGCTCCGGGGGGCCAGCCCGGCACCCAGGCGAGCGCGAAGCGCCTTGCCGATCACATCACCTACGGCTTCAACGGCTTGGTCACCCAGGATGGCCGAGTAGCAGTCTGGGGCATCGGCAGTCCGATGTACTTCGGAGACGGCAGTCCCTCGTACCGGTCGAGCTACTACCCGGTCACCGTGCTCACCGGTGTGGACGAGCCGTTGACGGGCGCCCGGCAGGCCTCCCTCGGGCAGGGACACAACCTGGCCCTGCTCGAGGACGGCCGGGTGATGAACTGGGGGCGGAATCCGTGCTTGCGAGGGGGCGGTCACTTTGACGCGTATGCCACGGAGTTCACCGAGTTCGGGTCGGACAATCGCAAGGTCGCCGTAACCGCCTCTGCATCGCTGTTGCTCAAGCGGGATGGAACGCTCCTCGCCTGTGGCGCGGGCGAGACCGGCCATGCCAACAATGATCGCCGTCCGCTGCGGGAAGTGCCTGGCATGGGGCCCGGAGAGGTGGCCGACATCTCGACGAACATGCACCAGGTGTTGGTGTTGAAGACAGACGGTTCCGTCTGGACCTGGCGTGAGAACCAGTCCCCGAGCCAGATCGAGATGCCTGCCGGGCCTCGCGTGGTGAGCCTCCACATGTCGCGGTCCGACGGGCTGGGGTTCGTGATTCGCGAGGACGGGTCCCTCCTTGGTTGGGGAGGCTCCGAGCGCAACCTCGGGCAGGCGGGTGGTGGAAACACCCACATCGCGGAACCCACCCTGATCTCGATGCCGGGCAATGCGCCGGTCTATCGGGTCGACGGAGGTTACAGCGGACTCTCCTACGACTACTTCATGACCCTGACCGGTGACCCACTTGAACACCTCGCCGAGACCGTCGGCGTCGGGATCGAGGCGACGGTCGCGGACGTCACGGTCGCCGAGGGCTCGGTGGCCCAGGTGGAAGTCTCGCTGAACTACCCGGCGGGAGTGGATGCGGAGGTCTCGTTTGCGACCGTTGATGACACGGCCGTGGCGGGCACGGACTACGTCGCCACCACCGGGACAGTGACGATCCCGGCGGGGGAGACGTCGGCGGTGATCGAGGTGCCGACGATTGATGACGAGGTCGCACAGCCCGGTCTGGTCCGTGATTTCTCCGTGGAGATCACGGAGGTATCGGCCTGGATGATGCCCGGCGATCACGCAGCCGTGGTGTCGATCACCGACGACGACCCGGCCCCGGTGGTTTCGGTGACCGGTCCGGGCGCTCCGGTGGTCGAGGGTGACGTCGGGTCGACGGAGATCGAGTTCGTGCTGTCCCTGGACCGTCCGACGACCGCGGAGACGTCGGTGCTCTGGCAGACGGTGGATATGAGTGCGCAGGCCCCGGGTGACTACGTGGGTGGCACGGGGGTTGTCACGTTCGAGCCGGGTCAGCGCGAAGCGGTGGTGAAACTGCAGGTGCACGGTGACACGGTGCTGGAGCCGGATGAGGAGTTTCGGTTTGAGCTGCTCGACCCCGAAGGCATCACCCTTGATGCCGAGGGCGCTGTGACGGTGACCATTGCCGATGATGAGCCGGTGCTGGTCGAGGTGAGTGACCAGGTGCTGGCGGTGCCGGTGGGGGAGACGGTGGCGGTGCCGTTCACGGTTTCGACGCCGCAGTTGGTGGCGGGTGAGTCGGTGGTGGTGCCGTGGTCGGTGTCGGCTCCGTGGCAGGACGGTGATCCGAGCCCGGTCGGTGTGACTGGTTCGGGGTCGGTGACATTGACCGCTGATGAGCCGTCGGCCACGGTCCAGGTGACGGTGACGGGTCAGGCGACGCCGCAGCATTTCCGGGTGGCGGCGGCCAACCTGAGTGTCTCGGGTCAACGACCGGTGATCGCGGATCCGGGCATCGGGATGGTGAACCCGATGGTGGTCCAAGACCCCGACCCGGTCGCGGTGGTGGACGGACCTGCCACGATCGACGAAGGTGGGACGGTGACGTTGTCGGCGTCCGGGGCGACGGGTGTCGCTCCGTTGTCGTTCGCGTGGGACATCGACGGCGATGGTGCGTACTACGACGCAAGTGGTGTCAGCGTCGATGTGGTTGCTCTGGCCCACGGTTCGCTGAGCGTGGGTTTGCGGGTGACCGACGGCAATGACCGCACTGCGACCACCAACCACACGGTGACGGTGGCAAATGTGGCGCCGGTGGTGGCGCCGATCGCGGATCAGGTGATCCCCACTGGGTCGAGTGCCGGGTTGTCGGTGGCGGGTTCCTTCACCGATCCGGGGGTGAACACGTGGTCGGCGACGGTGGACCTCGGGGACGGCCCGGAACCGTTGGCTCTGGACGGGAAGACCTTCACCGTCGCCGACCCCGACCCGAGGGCTGGTCCGGTGACCGTGCGGGTCTGTGATGACGCGGGCGCGTGCGACGCGGTGACTTTCCACGTGTCGATCGAGCTGGCGCCGGACCCACCGACCGCGGTGATCACGGGTCCGAGTGAGGTGGAGGAGGGCACGGCGGTGACGCTGTCGGCGTCGGAGTCGACCGGTGTCGGGCCGTTGACCTTCGCCTGGGACACCGACGGTGATGGTGCGTACGACGACGGGACCGGTCCGAGCATCGAGGTGGATGCGCTGGCACATGGCAGCATCACGGTGGGTTTGCAGGTCACCGATGCGAATGATCTGACCCAGACCAGCACGCACACGGTGACCGTGAGCAATGTGGTGCCAGTGCTGGCGCCGATTCCGGATCAGCTGCTGACTGCGGGTGTGCCGTTGTCGGTGGCGGGATCGTTCACCGACCCGGGCGCGAATGTCTGGACGGCGAGCGTGGACTTCGGTGATGGGCCAGAGCCGCTGGACTTGGATGGCAGGTCGTTCACGATCACGGATCCGGACCCGGGTGCTGGCCCGGTGACCGTTACGGTGTGTGACGACGCTCAGGCGTGTGATGAGGTCACGTTCCACGTGGCGATCGAGTTGACCCCGCCACCGGTGGCACAGGTGACCGGTCCGAGCGAGATCGATGAAGGAGCGAGCGGCGCCTATTCGGCCGCGCCGTCCACCGGAACCGGGACGCTCGTCTTTGCCTGGGATCTGGATGGTGACGGTGTCTTCGATGACGCCACGGGCGAACAGATCGACGTCGAGTTCGCGGCGCATGGCACCAAGACCATCGGGTTGGAGGTCACCGACGCCAATGGTCTTACCGCCACGGAGACCCGGATGGTGACGGTCAACCCGGTTGCACCCCGGGTGACCGTGCCTGACCCGATGACGGTCGAGCCGGGTGAGGAGTGGACTGGCGCTGGGTCGTTCACCGATCCGGGGGCCAACACCTGGACTGGCACGGTCGATTACGGCAACGGCGCCCAGCCACTCGACCTGGACGGCAAGACATTCGAGCTGGCGCACACCTGGACCGAGCCGGGCATCTATCCGGTGAGAGTGCAGGTGTGCGACGACGCGGATGCCTGCGGCGAGGTCACGGTCTTGGCCACGGTCCCGGCGCCGGTGGTGGCTCCGACGATCACCGGTATCGTCCCCGATCAGGGACCCACCAGAGGTGGTACCCGGGTGCTGATCACCGGCACCGGGTTCGTCCCGGAGCCGACCACGGCTGACCTGCTCCGGTCGCTGGTCGTGATGGCTAAACCATCTGGACCAGGTGGTCCACATGGTTTAGCGGTCCCTGGGCTGTCGATCAGTTTCGGTTCCAACGCCGGCACGAGTATCGATTGCACGACGGCAGATGGGGTGGATACGTGCGCGGTGACGACACCAGCCGGTGCGGCAGGTGTGGTGGATGTCGTGCTCAGCACGACGCGAGGTGCGGCGAGGGTCATCGATGGGTTCACCTATCGGGCGCCTGATCTGCCTGCGCCCACCGATCCCGATCCGGTCGACCCCGACCGTGATGCGGAGCCGACGACCCCGGCTCTGCCGAGTCAATCGCCGCAGGCCGGAGCGACGGGCACCACGTTGCCCGTCGTCGGCGCCACCATCCAGCCCTGGCACCTCGCCCTCGGGCTCGTCGTACTCGGCATCGGCATCGCCCTGCTCACCACCGGCCGCACCAACCGAGGCCGCCACGCGGGCCGCCACGAAAGGAACTGACCCACCATGCGAACCCGTGCTGCCCGCACGCATCGGCGTCCCGTGCGGACCGCAGTGACCACAGCCGCCGCTCTCGCGCTCGCCGCGGCGCTGCTCACCGTCCTGGCGCCGCAGGCCCGCGCTGCAGCCGGCGACTGGCTCTACTTCGGCGACGGTGAAGCTACGGTCACCACGGGAGCCAACGGCGCGGTCCGGGCGCATGGAGCGATCACGTTCACCAACAACTGCCTGGGCACCGACGGAACCCCGGACTTCGGCTGGCCGGTTGCGGACATCTACGTCATCGCCACCGGGTCCGCACAGTCGGGAGCCAAGTTGGTTCAGGCCGACGGCACTGCTCCGGCGACCGTCATCGGCTCCGGCTCCACCGGCGCCTTCATCGAGGAGCTCCTCGCCATCACCGGGCCGCAGGGACAACTCGACGAAGGCGTCTATGACGTGGTCTTCGACAACTGTCAGGACGGCACCTATCACCCGGGCCTGGACAGCCTCCACGAACGTGCCATCACCGTCGAGTTCCCGGCCGTGCTTCCGCCGTACGACGAGTCCATCGGCAACATCAAGGTGCAGGCCGCACTCTCGTCGGCGAAATGGCTGCTGGCCGTGGACACCTGGAGCGCTTGGGACAAGGCCAAGAACTACAAGGACCCCAAGCAGTTAGCGCTGGCGGTGATCGGTGCGCCGATGTCATGGCTGGCGTTGCTCGACGAGATCGTCGGGTTCTCCAAGATGATCAAGTCGTTCATGCCGCCGACCCCGATCAGCGGTGCCCGGAACCTGATGGTCAATCAGGCCAAGCACTACACCGCGATCGCAGAGGACCCACCGGACCACGATTTCCGACAACCCACCGTGCTCGAACCGATCGAGACCGTCGCGCCCACTGCGACCCATCAGCCGGTCGTCGCTCTGGAAGGCGTCGCGGCACCCTTGGCCACCGAGGGTGCGCTCGCGGCGGCGTACCTGCGTGCGCTCGAGCGCTATCAGGGCGCCACCCATGCTGCGGATGGGGAATGGGCACTGGTGCACGCTCGCGAACTGCGTCAACTCGCCCTCGCGTTGGCCGCCGCCAACGAGGCCACGAAGCTCGCCGTGCAAGAGGTGGAGACGACCTTCGCTGCGCTGCCGGCCTACACCGACAACCTTCTCGCCCTCATCCAGGAGGGTGAGCGGTTGCGCAACGGGACCTGGACGCCCGAGCAACGGCGTACCCTGCTCAACCTCGGCCTCACCGTCACCGAGATGAACGAGTTGCGTCAGCTCATGATCGACGACCTGCTCGACGGGACCCTCGGCCGCGGCCGGAACGCACTCCTCGGCGGTGTCCTGGCCGATCTGGCCGTCGCGCAACAGGAGATGGCGGACGAGTTGCGGGCGCATGCGGCGCGGCTGGACGGGGTGATCGCGGGGTTGGAGGCGCAGTCGTCGGTGCCGCAGGTGTTGCCGGTTGCCGACGCGGGCGGTCCGTATACCGCGACGGTCGGGCAGCCGCTGACGCTCGACGCGGGCGCGTCCCGGCCGGGCTCCGGCGGGGAGATCACGACGTACGACTGGGACCTCGACGGCGATGGGACCTTCGATGACGCCAGCGGCGCGACACCGACGTTCACGCCCGGTCCCACCACGCCGGGTGTTGTCGGTCTCCGGGTGACCGCCGCCGACGGGGGCGTGGCGGTCGCCTATGCGCCTGTGACACCGGACCGCGGCACTCGACCCACGATCACCGCGGAGACACCCGAGCACCGGTTCGTCGCGACGTCGGTAGGCCAGCCGATCACCCTGTCGGCCACGACCTCCGGCGGCACCGCTGCCTGGTTCCGCGACGGAGAGCCCGCGGGCACTGGCAACTCCTGGACGTTCGAGCCGGCGGCGGCGGATCTGGGCTCGCACTACCTCGATCTGGTCGTCACCGCGCCGAACGGCGCGCAGGCGACCACCAACTGGGTGCTCACCGTTACCGAGGTCGACGACGACGCGGACGGCTGGTCGGCCACGGTCGACTGCAACGACTCCGATGTGCTGGTGCACCCGGGGATGACCGAAGTGCTGGGCAATGGCATCGACGACGACTGCAACCCGGCCACCGCCGACACCCCGCTGGACGCTCTCAGCGGTGTGGTCAGCTCATGGGGCACCTTGCCCGAGGCCGACAGCTATGCGCTCGGACGCGCGGCCGGCAACGCCACCCTTGCCCAGACGCCCGCGGACATCACGGGCCTCGGGGACGTACGTCGGATCGCCGCCGGGCACAGGATGGGTCTGGCCGTCACCGACTCCGGGGCGGCTTGGGCCTGGGGACGCGCTGACCAGGACCAGCTCGGCGTTGCGTCCGCCCAGCACGTGCAGATACCGGCCGCGGTCGTCGGGCTCTCCGGCTCCGGCCAGCTCGGCGTGGACGGACCGGCCGTGGTCGACGTGGCGAGCAACCGGGTCAGCCTGGCCCTGCTCGAAGATGGCAGCGCAGCGGCCTGGGGCCGCAACCTGGCCGGCGCCCTCGGCACCGGGGATCCGGCTGCCTCCAACAGGATCCCGGCGCTGGTCCGTGGCCCTGACGACACCTTGACCGGGGTCACCGCGATCGCAGCTGGCGGCACCTTCGCCGCCTTCCTCGCCGATGGGCAGGTGTACGTCACCGCCGGCGTCTGCGGTACGCCGGCCACCGGGTTCGCTGAGCTCGTGCCGGGCCTGTCCGACGAGGCCACCACGATCGCCGCCGGTCACGGCCACCTGCTGATCACCCTGGCCGACGGCAGCCTCCACGGCTGCGGAGCCAACGATCACGGCCAGCTCGGGGACGGGCCGGACCATGTCGGCGCCCCGGTGACGATAGCCCCGGGGGCGGATTCTGCGACGAACCCTGCCACAGATCCAGCGCGGCCGGTGCGGATCGCGGCCGGCGATGGCTTCTCCCTCCTCCTCGACGCCGACGGAGCCGTCTGGGCCTGGGGCCGCAACGACGGCGGTCAGCTTGGCGCCGGCACACCCAGCCCGGATCGGGGTACGCCGAACCGGGTGGTGCTGGACGAGGACCTCGCCGTGACCGGGCTCGTTGCCGGCCACGACCGGGGAGCGGTCACCACGGCCGAGGGCCAGTTCCTTACCTGGGGCTCTGGGACCGCTCTCCCGACGCGGATGTCCCTGCCCGACGGGAGCGCCGCCGCCCAGGCGGGCCTGGGGGATACCGGCGAGGTCACCTATCTGGTGCTCAGCCGCTCCCGCCCGGTGATCGCCTGGGGCACCGCACCGTTCAACTCCGCTGGGCCTGGTCTCTCCGGCGAGATCGTCCCGACCACCACCCAGCTGCCAGCCTTCGCCCAGGTCGCCACCAACGGCGTCACCGGAACGGGCCTGACCAGCGACGGGCGTGTTCTCTCCTGGGGGCAGGCCGCCCATCTGGGCAACGGGCAGAGCGGTCCCGGCGGGACCCACCGTGCTGTGCCCGGTCCCGTGCTCGGGATCGGCGGCGGCGAGGGCAGCGAACTGCGGGCGCGCACCCTGGCCACCTTGAGCACCAGCGGCGGGAAGTTCGGCGCGATCCTGGACGGCGGCCAAGTGGCCATCTGGGGCAGCAACTCCGGCCCTTCCGGCGACGGTGCGGCCAACGGCTATCGGCCTCATCCCACGCTGTTGCTGAGTCCCGAGGGCGCGGCCCCGCTGACCGGTGCCACGCAGGTGGTGCTTGGCACCAACCTCTCACTGGCGCTGCTCGACAGTGGCTCCGTGCTCGCCTTCGGCGGGATCCAGCCGAACCCGTGCGCCCCGGGCAGCAGTGGCCCCGCGACGTACCTCCCGGTGCCGATCCCCGAGGTGGGCACAGACATCCGCCAGGTTGCGGCCACCCACAACGCCGGGTTCTTCCTCACCCGGGACGGCGAGCTCCTGTCCTGCGGGGTCAGCGGGTACGTCGGCCGCACCGTGCCGCTGAACACCCCCGGCTGGCAGATCGGCCAGGTCGAGCAGATGGGGCCAGGGCAGGTCCTTCAGGTCGCGGCCCACCAGCAGAGCACCCTGGTGTTGAAGGCTGATGGCACGGTGTGGGGCTTCGGCCGCGACAGCGAGTGCTCCTTGGGGTGCGGCCCCGACCAGTCGACGAGCGGCTCCCTGCGGACCGTCCCGGAGCAGATCCCGCTTCCCGACGGACCGCCCGTGGTGGCGATCGCGCACACCCACAGCGTCTCCTTCGCCATCCGCGCCGACGGCAGCCTGCTTGGCTGGGGTCGCAATCAGCACGGCCAGACCGGCCTCCCCGCAGAACCCTCGATCGAGGTGCCGACGGTGGTGCCGATGCCCGGCGGGCAGCCGGTCAGCAGCGTCACCGGCACGATCAGCAGCGACGGTGAGAAGAACCTTCTCCTGGCCCTGGCCGGTGACCCGCTCGAGCGCATTGCCGAACACCGTGGCACCGGCATCGAAGCCAGCATCAGTGATGCTGACGTGATCGAGGGCGGTGTGGCCAGCATCGAGGTGACGCTGAATCACCCCGCTCGTGTCGACGCCGAGATTGCGTTCACCACGGTGGACGGCACCGCGGTGTCCGGCGTGGATCACGAGGACCGGACCGGGACGGTCATCATCCCCGCAGGACAGACCAGCGCCGTGATCGCGGTGCCGACCATCGACAATGAGGTCACCCAGGTCGGTGTGGAGCGGGCCTTCACGGTGCAGGTCAGCGAGCCTTCGGCCTGGCTGGGTCTGGCCGACGAAGCGGTGACGGTGACGATCACCGATGACGACCCACTGCCACTCGCCTCCGTCTCGGTCGCCGATCCCATGCTTGTCGAAGGAGATCTGGGTTCACAGGAGGTCACGCTCACCATCAGTCTGGACCGCCCCTCGGCTGCGGAGGCGTCGGTGGGGTGGCGCACCGTGGACGACACGGCGGCGGCGCCGGACGACTATGTGGCCGGTGCCGGGACGGCGTACTTCGCGCCTGGCACTACCCAGGCGACCTTCACCGTCTCGATCCACGGTGACACCGTCGCGGAGCCGGACGAGGCATTCATCGTGGAACTCCTCGACCCGGTCGGCGCGGGTATCGGAACCGGAGTGGTGGAGGTGAGGATCGTCGATGACGAGCCGGTGCTGCTGACTGCGGCGGACCTGGAGATCACCGCGCCGACCGTCGGCTCGGTGTCGGTCCCGGTTGTCCTCGACGCGCCCTCCCTGTTGCCCGGCGAATCCGTGCAGGTGCCGTGGCAGGTGACCGCGCCGTGGGCCACCGACGGCACCGCGTTGGTGGGCCTCACCGGCTCCGGAATCGTGACGCTCACCGGACAGGACCCGAGTGCGACGGTCGAGGTCGAGGTGGCCGCCGGAGACCGGCCAGGCCCGCAACGCTTCCGCATCGATGTCTCCGGCGCCGTCTCCTCAGCTGGCCGGATCGTCCTTGCCCGACCCGGAAATGGAGTGGTGCAACCGGCGCCGACGGTGGACCCCGACCTGCCGCTGGCGGTGATCACTGGTCCGGCCGAGGTGGATGAGGGCGGGACGGTGACGTTGTCGGCGTCTGGGTCGACGGGTGTGGCTCCGTTGTCGTACGGGTGGGATCTTGATGGCGACGGCGAGTACGACGACGCCACCGGCGCTGATGCTGAGTTCATCGCGACGGCGCACGGCAACCTGACCGTCGGCCTGCAGGTGACCGATGCCGGAGGCGCGACGGCGATTGCCACGCATGCGGTGGCGGTGGCGAACGTGGCGCCGGTGGTGGCGCCGATTGCGGATCAGTTGGTCCCCGCTGGCTCGGTTGTGGGGTTGTCGGTGTCGGGTTCCTTCACCGATCCGGGGGCGAACACGTGGACGGCGACGGTGGATTTCGGGGAGGGGCCTGAGCCATTGACGCTCGATGCGAGGGCGTTCACCGTCACCTACGACGAGCCGGCTGACGGGATGCTCGTCGTGGTCCGGGTCTGTGATGATGCTGATGCGTGCGGCGAGGTGTCGTTCACGGTCACGGTCGAGGCTGAGCCCGACCCGGATCCGCCGGCCGCAGTGATCACCGGGCCGGGTGAGACCGATGAGGGCACGGTGGTGACCCTGTCGGCGTCGGAGTCCACAGGGATTGGTCCGTTGGTGTTCGGGTGGGATGTCGATGGTGACGGTGTCTTCGATGAGGGCACTGGGCCGAGTGTCGACGTACCGGCGGCAGCTCATGGCATATTGCCTGTGGGTCTGCGGGTCACCGATGCCAACGGGCTCACGCACACCGTGACGCACGTGGTCACCGTGGTGAATGTGGCGCCGGTGCTGGCGCTGATCCCGGACCAGGTCCTTGCTGCCGGCGCACCGCTCTCGGTTTCGGGCTCGTTCACCGATCCGGGCGTCAACACCTGGTCCGCGACCGTGGACTTCGGTGACGGAGCCGAGCCTTTGATGCTCGATGGGAAGTCGTTCACCGTCACTCATCCCGAGCCCGCCTCGGGCGCCGTGGTGGTCACGGTCTGCGACGACGCCGATGCCTGCTCCATCGTTGAGTTCGCCGTCAACGTCGACCCGGCCCCAGAGCCGCCGCCCGCACCGATGATCACCGGTGTCGACCCCGGTCACGGACCCACGGCGGGAGGCACCCGGGTGGTGATCACCGGCACCGGGTTCGTGACGGCGGAGACCGACGGCGCATCCGTGATGGCTAAACCATCTGGACCGGGTGGTCCACATGGTTTAGCGCAGCTGGCCGTGCCCGGTGTGTCGATCAGTTTCGGTTCCCATGCGGGTACGAGCATCGACTGCACCAGCGCCGGCGGTGTGGACACGTGTGCCGTGACCACACCGGCCGGTGCAGCGGGTGCGGTGGATGTCGTGCTCAGCACGACGGGAGGCACGGCGAGGGTCGCCGATGGGTTCACCTATCGGGCTCCCGATCTTCCTGCACCCGCAGATCCCGATCCGATCGACCCCGACCGTGATCCGGAGCCCACCAGGCAGCCCAATGCGGTAGACCCGAACCCACTGGCCCCGCGCTCCGCAACCGGAGGCGCGGGAGCGCAGTTGCCCTCCGTCGGGTCCGAGGTCGACCACTCCCAACCGATCGTCGCCCTGGTCGGGATCGGGCTCGGCCTGCTATTCCTCGTCCTTGGTCGGCGGCGCCGCGGAGCGTGAAGACGAGTTGCGGTGTCGT
>NZ_JAUZVI010000015.1:0-68561 GCF_031844485.1 Nocardioides sp. AE5 | reverse complement strand
CGGTTCGAGGGCCGTTCGGGTGCATATGCGCGGTGCGTGCCCGGCGGCGGGCATTCCCGTCGTACGTCGTTCAGCGGGCGGCGCGCTTGCCACCCTGATAGCGCGGCGCAGCCGTCGGTCGCCCCGAGGGGGTGCCCGGCTGCTTGGGCAGCGGCAGGGTCAGCGTCTCGCTGGCCGAGGAGGGTTGCCGCGGCGCGGGCGGCAGGTGCTGGTCCGCCTCGCGCGCGGAGGCACGCGGATCCGGCCCGGTGGCCGCCTCGGGGAGCAGGCCGATGGCGGCCAGCAGTTTGGCGACCAGGATCAGTCCGACGAAGAGGCAGGCCGCGGCGCCGAGGCAGGCCAGGCCCAGGAAGAGCCAGCCGCCGTCACCGTCGCGGGCGCTGGTGCCGAAGTCGATCGCGGCCTTGACCAGGTAGCCCCACGCCACCACGCACAGGGTGATCGCCAGCGCCAGGCCGGCAATGACCGGATTGAAGCGCGGCTTGGGTCGGGCAGCGCGTCGCGCCCCTGCTCGCTTTCCTCCACGCTGCTTTGCCACGGGGCCCATTGTGGCAGGGATCTGGTGATCCGTCCCAACCTCGACCGCCGTCAGGAGGTCACCGCGCGGGCCACCGCGGCGCACCATCGACCGGGCACCTCGACGTCGCTGATCACCCACCCGTCGTGCCCGCGCGCGGGCACGGTCGAGGTGCCGACGTACGCCGGTGCGGGACCGCAGGTGAGGCCGGTGCCGCGCGCCTTTCCCAGCGCCCCGAGACGGGCCCGGGCCAGGGCCGCCAGGTGCTCCGCCCGGTCCGGGGACGTTGCGAGCTCGGCCTGGTCGCGTGGGTGCAGTCGAGCGGCCAGGTCGCCGGCGTACGCCGCCGGGTGGGCGATGTCGGCACCGACCGGTTGGGTGCCGACGGCGAGCAGCAGCATCTCCTGGGCCTGGTCGTCACGGCCGTGGGAGAGGGAGAAGTGGAGGCCGGGCGCCTGGGCCAGCCCGTGCGGTCCGCCGCAGTGGGTGCACGGCGTACGGGTGATCGCCACCGCGTCGGGGGCGAGGTCGAGCAGGTCGCCCAGCACGTGGCGGACGAATCCGCGGGCGATCACCAGGCCCCGGATCCACCGCGTGGCGGTGAGGGTCGCGATGCGGGAGCGCTCCTGTGTGTCGAGGCAGTGGCCGAAGCGTTTGTACGTCGCATGGTCCACCGCCTGCGCGTCCAGCAGCCACAGCCCGGAGTCGGGGCCGGGGACCAGGGTTTGGCCGGGGTGCACCACGGATCGAATGTAGTCGACACGCCCCGACACGCGGCCCGAATCGTCGAAGTCGCCGGACCAAAGTGGCCCTGACCTGCGGTTTTGTCTCGGCGGAAGAGCGAGCCACAATTTCCCCTCCGGTGGCCTTGCATCCGGTTGTGGTTCCGACGTACGGTTACCACTACATCTAGTAGTTACACCGTTGTGGTTTTCCACATCTAGTTCACAAGAACCGGGTGTTCGGTCCACAGCCAGGATCACTGGATCCACAGGAATCGCACAGTTCTCCACAGTTTCCCCGCTCATCATCAGGCCCTCGATGGGGGTCTGTTCAGTGTGCGCGCAAACCCCACGACTCAGGAAGGAGTTGACCATGCACTGTCCGTTCTGCCGCAGCACGGAGACCAAGGTCCTGGACTCCCGGGTCGGGGAGGACGGTGGTTCGATCCGCCGGCGCCGCGCGTGCGTGGAGTGTGGCAAGCGGTTCTCGACCACCGAGCAGATGCAGTTGATGGTGCTCAAGCGCTCCGGCGCCACCGAGCCGTTCAGCCGCGAGAAGGCGATCACCGGGGCACGCAAGGCGTGCAACGGCCGTCCCGTGACCAGCGACCAACTGGCCTGCCTGGGCCAGGAGGTCGAGGACACGCTGCGTGCCGAGGGGTGGGCCGAGGTGCCTGCCCACGAGGTCGGGTTGGCCATCCTGCGTCCGTTGCGGGCGCTGGACGAGGTCGCCTACCTGAGGTTCGCCAGCGTCTACCGCGCCTTCGAGTCCGTCGAGGACTTCGAAGCCGAGATCGCGATGCTGCGCGCCGAGCGCGCCGTCGCCGTTCCCCAGCCCGCCACGGGCTGACCACAGACCGCCCGGCACGTAGTGGGGAAGCTGCGTGCCGGGCGCCGTACCTCGTGTCACCAAGCGTGACGCAACACCAGCAACACCAGTCACATCGAGAAACATGCACGACCAGCAGGGACCAGGGATGAACAAGCCGGAAGCACGGGAAAGAGGAGCAATGACGGAGACGGTCAGCGGCGGGTCTGCACAGGCGCAGTCCGGGCAGGGCAAGTCCACTCAGGGCAAGGGACTGAAGATCAACCGGGTCTTCAGCACTGAGGGCGTCCACCCCTATGACGAGATCAATTGGGAGCGTCGCGACGTCGTACAGACGAACTGGAAGACCGGCGAGACCGTCTTCGAGCAGCGCGGCGTGGAATACCCGGACTTCTGGAGCGTCAACGCCTCCACGATCGTCACCACCAAGTACTTCCGCGGCGCGGTCGGCACCGACGCCCGCGAGTGGAGCCTCAAGCAGCTGATCGACCGCGTGGTGCAGACCTACACCGACGCCGGCCAGGAGCACGGCTACTTCGCCACCGAGGCGGACGCCGAGGTCTTCGAGCACGAGCTGACCTGGCTCCTCGTGCACCAGTACTTCTCGTTCAACTCCCCGGTCTGGTTCAACGTCGGCACCCAGTCGCCGCAGCAGGTCTCCGCCTGCTTCATCCTGTCGGTCGACGACTCGATGGACTCGATCCTCAACTGGTACAAGGAAGAGGGCTTCATCTTCAAGGGCGGCTCCGGCGCCGGCCTGAACCTGTCGCGGATCCGTTCGTCGAAGGAGCTCCTCTCCTCCGGCGGTACGGCGTCCGGCCCGGTCTCCTTCATGCGTGGCGCGGACGCCTCCGCGGGCACCATCAAGTCCGGCGGTGCCACCCGTCGCGCGGCCAAGATGGTCGTCCTCGACGTGGACCACCCCGACATCGAGGAGTTCGTGGAGACCAAGATGCGCGAGGAGGACAAGATCCGCGCGCTCCGCGACGCCGGGTTCGACATGGACCTGGGCGGCAAGGACATCACCTCGGTGCAATACCAGAACGCCAACAACTCGGTCCGGGTCACCGACGAGTTCATGCGTGCGGTCGAGGACGGCACCGAGTTCGGCCTGCGGGCCCGTGGCACCGGTGAGGTCATCGAGACCGTCGACGCGCGCAGCCTGTTCCGCAAGATCTCCGAGGCCGCGTGGGCATGCGCCGACCCGGGCCTGCAGTACGACGACACGATCAACGACTGGCACACCAACCCCGAGACCGGCCGGATCACCGCGTCCAACCCGTGCTCGGAGTACATGTCGCTGGACAACTCCTCGTGCAACCTGGCGTCGCTGAACCTGCTCAAGTTCCTCAAGGACGACGACACGTTCGACGCGCAGCTCTTCGCCCAGGCCGTCGAGCTGATCATCACCGCGATGGACATCTCGATCTGCTTCGCGGACTTCCCGACCGAGCCGATCGGCGAGACCACCCGCAACTACCGCCAGCTCGGCATCGGTTATGCCAACCTCGGCGCCCTGCTGATGGCGATGGGCCTGGGCTACGACTCCGACGGTGGCCGCTCGATGGCCGCTGCGATCACCAGCCTGATGACCGGTACGTCGTACCGTCGCTCGGCCGAACTCGCCGGCATCGTCGGTCCCTACAACGGCTACGCCCGCAACGCCGACGCCCACAAGCGCGTGATGCGCAAGCACCAGGCCGCCAACGACACGGTGCGCACCCTGCACACCGAGGACCTGGCCGTGCACAAGCTGGCCACCAAGGAGTGGGCGAAGGTCCTCGAGATCGGTGAGGCCAACGGCTTCCGCAACGCGCAGGCCTCCGTGCTCGCGCCGACCGGCACCATCGGCTTCATGATGGACTGCGACACCACCGGCATCGAGCCCGACTTCTCGCTGGTGAAGTTCAAGAAGCTCGTCGGCGGCGGCTCGATGCAGATCGTCAACCAGACGATCCCGCGGGCGCTGAAGAAGCTCGGCTACCAGCCGGAGCAGATCGAGGCGATCGTGGCCTACATCGCCGAGAACGGACACGTCGTGGACGCGCCGGGCCTGCGCACCGAGCACTACGAGATCTTCGACACCGCGATGGGGGTCCGTTCGCTCAAGCCGATGGGCCACGTGCGGATGATGGCGGCCACCCAGCCGTTCCTCTCCGGGGCAATTTCGAAGACCGTCAACCTCCCGTCTTCCGCCACCATCGAGGACGTCGAGGACGTCTACCTCCAGTCCTGGAAGCTCGGCCTGAAGGCGACCGCGATCTACCGCGACAACGCGAAGGTGGGCCAGCCGCTCTCCGAGGGCAAGGGCGAGAACAAGGGCTCCGACTCCAACGTGGCCGAAGTCGTCGAGAAGGTCGTGGAGAAGGTCGTCTACGCCCCGACCCGCAAGCGTCTGCCGAAGTCGCGGATCTCGCGGACCACGTCGTTCACCGTCGGTGGTGCCGAGGGCTACATGACCTCCGGTGCCCACGACGACGGCGAGCTCGGCGAGGTCTTCCTCAAGCTCGGCAAGCAGGGCTCGACCCTGGCCGGCGTGATGGACGCCTTCTCGATCGCGGTGAGCATCGGCCTGCAGTACGGCGTGCCGCTGGAGACCTACGTCTCGAAGTTCACCAACCTGCGCTTCGAGCCGGCCGGCATGACCGACGACCCGGACGTGCGGATGTCGCAGTCGATCATGGACTACATCTTCCGCCGCCTGGCGCTGGACTACATGTCGTTCGAGGACCGCTCCGCGCTCGGCATCTACTCCGCCGAGGAACGCCAGCGCCACCTGGAGACCGGCTCCTATGAGCTGGCGCAGGTGAGCGAGTCCGAGTCGCTGAAGTCCGACCCGGTGGTCGAGGAGACCAAGGCTGCCGACCCGGTGGAGGCGACCATCGTGGAGGCCCCGGCGAACGCGCACACCAGCGCAGAACTGCTGGAGCAGATCACCGGCACCGCTGTGGACAGCCCGCTCTGCTTCACCTGCGGCACCAAGATGCGTCCGGCTGGCTCGTGCCACGTGTGCGAGGGCTGCGGGAGCACCTCCGGCTGCAGCTGATCGTGGAACCCCTCGAACGGGCTCGACACCTCCGGGTGTCGGGCCCGTTCGGCGTTCCGATGGACGGCAAGTGTCGGTGCGTTCGGATAGAAGGTTTCCAACGCACTTCTTGGGTCGGGAACGGATGAGGAACGATGCCGGGCGAATCAGCACACAAACGACGCCGACGACCGCCTGCCGCCGAGGTGACCCCAACCACACCCATCTGGTGCCCCTGGTGTCAGGAGGAACATCCTGCACGTGACTTCAACAAGGAGTCACGGAGGTTCAGCGGGTTGGCTGGGATCTGTCGTGTCGCCATGGCCGAGAAGCGGAAGACCCCAGGGGAGAAGGCCAAGACGGCGCGACACAACAAGCGCAGGTGGGCTGATGAGGCATATCGATCGCGGTCGCTCGAAGCGGCCGCTGCCCGCCGCAAGGTCAAGGGTCAGGAGGACCTGCGGCGGGCGCGTGCCCGGCTGCAGTCGTTCGTAGATGCATGGAAGGGGCAGGGTTGCGTTGATTGCGGCTATGACGACATTCGCGCGATCGATCCGGATCACCGTGCTGGAGAGATCAAGGTCGACAACCTGTCCCGGATGGTGCAGATGTGCGCATCGGCAGATCGGATCCGTGCCGAACTCGCCAAGTGCGTTCCGCGGTGTGCGCGCTGCCATCGGCTGGTGACCCAGGCGCAACGGCAATGCAAGTGGCGATCTGACGAGCGCCTTCCGCCCTCGTGGAGCCGGCGCCTTCTCCTGCAGGACGCCAACGACGTCATCAAGATTGCCAACGGCTGCGCCGACTGTGGGTGGGCCGAATGGGCTCGTGGGTTGGATTGGGATCACGTCCGCGGCGTCAAGGTCCTCGGGGTGTCGAGCATGATCGCGAACTCGCGGCCGTGGGGTGAGATCCTGGCAGAGATGACCAAGTGCGAGGTCGTCTGCGCCAACTGCCATCGCCTTCGCACAAAGGCTCGTGGTCAATACCGCGCGTTGGCTAGGGGGTGACAGCGGTGATGGTGGGGTGGAAGTAGTCGTACAGCTTCATGTCGATCGGTGAGGTGAAGCGCAGGAGCATGCGCACGACACTGAGCGACTCGCCCTTGTCGTTGAGCATGGTTGTCTGCTCAGCATCGTGCGAGGTCGCCTGGCCCAGGTAGTAGAAGTCGGTGCCTTCTGCGTCGTCCTTCTTGACGAAGACATGCAGGTCAACCTCGTTGGCCACGATCGACTTCACCTCGCTGCTCGACAAGGTCCTCTTGCTGCGTGTGAACCAACGCATCGTGGAGCGGTCCAGCAGTTCGTCCTCATACGCCGTGCTCGCAGATATCTCGTCGGACTTGTGCAGGGTGACGAAGATCGGGCAGACCCGCGTCTGCGTGTCGACACGGTATCCGTAGATGGTCGAGGTCCACTTGCGGGGCCACCCCAGAATGCGGCACGCCTCCTTGCGGGAGTACTGGCCGCCAGGGACGAAGCGCGACTCGGGCGGGTAGTTGTCGGCAACGATCTGCTTCCCGGTCTTGAGGAGGTCCTCGACCGCTCGGGCGAAGTCGACGTTCGTTTCGTAGGAAGCCTTGAACTCAGGAGTGAGCGCGACGTCGCCGGAGGCAAGTTGGTGCGCCACTCCTGAGCCATAACGATTCTGGTCTGCTGCCGCGTGCTCGGCCAGCGTGAACGTACCGATGGTGCTCTGCAGGAGGTGCTCCGTTGCCAACGCGCCGGCAGCGCGAAGGGTCTCCAGAGCCGACGACCTATCGAGTTGGCCTTCACTGAGCAGGGAATCGAGCAGCGCGAATTCGTGAGGACGCTTGGCTGTGAGGACCTCATGCGAGAGCAGGCCGAGGGCCTTGTGTTCCCTCACGGTCAACCCCGCGTCGATCTTGAGAGTTGTCTCCACCAACGAGGGGTAGTTCGCACGCTTGGTTGCGAGGAGCACAGGATCGACCGACTCGAAGCGCAGGAAGTCCCACAACGCCGGGGCTCCGCCAACGCGATTGTGCATCGCCACCATGGCTGCCTTGAGATTCTGCATGCTGTCGAGAGTCGTGTTCGAGATGGCGGCGAGGATCCGGGATTGCGAGACCTTGTCGAAGCGAACGCTGGAGAGGCCGGGCAGGACGCCGGATTCTTCAGCAGCGATCAGGTTCTTGCGCAGGGATTCCTTGTCGAGGGAGTCGTCGCCGAAGAGCGCGATCGGGATCATGAAGTTGTTGACGTAGTTCCCGATCACGTCGATGACGACGAGGTACTCCTTCTGCGCGGCCTTGCGCAGGCCACGGCCGAGTTGCTGCACGAAGACGATCGCCGACTTGGTCTGGCGCAGCATGATCACCTGGTTGATGGAGGGGATGTCGACCCCTTCGTTGAACACGTCGACCGTGAGCAAGTAGTCGAGTTCGCCAGCCTCGAGACGGCGCACCATCGCCTCACGGTGGGGGATCGAGTCCTCACCGGTCAGCGCGGCGGTGCGCAGCGTGCGTCCGCGCAGCATGGATTCGTTGAGGCGGGTCGACAACTCGCGTGCTTCGGCTTTGCGGCTGCAGAAGATCAACCCACGCGGCGGAACGCCGGCCTGGCCATAGATCTCGATCGCTTTGAGCAAGTGGGCAACGCGCTCAGGGGTGATCAGGACGCCTAGGTCACTGTCCCCGTCGATGGTCGTTCCATCGTCGTACGTCACCTCGGCGACGCCGTAGTAATGGAACGGGCTGAGCATCTCCTCCTCCAACGCATGGTTGAGGCGGATCTCGTACGGCACGTTGTAATCGAAGAGTTCGAAGACGTTGAAGCCATCTGTGCGCTCGGGCGTCGCCGTCATGCCCAGGAGGAAGCGTGGAGTCAGGTGCTGCAGCACGCGTTGGTAGGTCTCTGCGCCAGCGCGGTGCGCCTCGTCGATGATCACGTAGTCGAATGCCGCGGGGTCGATGGTCTCGAGAAGATCGGGTCGCGACAGAGTTTGAATGGTCGCGAAGGCGTAACGCCGGTCCTGTTGCTTGGTCGTTCCGGTCAACTTGCCGAAGTCGGAGGGCGGCGCCTCGAGGACCTTCTGATACTCCACGATGGTGCGGTCGAGAATCTGTTCCCGGTGTACGACGAACAGCATCCGCTTCGGGTCGACTGCCCGCACATCGAGAGCCGACAGCATCGTCTTCCCTGTGCCGGTCGCCGAGATCACGATCGCCCGTTGCTGGCCTTCGCGCCGCACCTGCGCGAGCGCTGTCAGGGCATCGCGTTGCATCCGATTCGGCAGGATCCGGACCCGCGCAGGCGCGTCCTCGCGTCGCGTTCGAGGCGGTTGCGCATCCGACGCTTGCCGTGCACCTGGCGGCGTTTGTGTACCAGGCAGCGACTGCTCCGGGCCAGCAAGTAGTGCCGGCAAGGCTTCCAGGCCAGGGCCAAGATCTGGCTCCGTCGCGGCGGCGGATCGATCTCGCCGTGTCGGCGGCGTGTAATCGGCGGCGTACCGATCGATCCATTCCTGGGTGAGGGTCTCCGATCCCTCGACCTCACGCTGGACGAGCAGACGGATCTGACGGGCAAGATCGCTCTCGTCCGAGGCGGAGACCTTCAGGTTCCACTCGTGGTTGCGGACCAGCGCGTTCTCCGTAAGGTTCGAGCTGCCGACGATGGCCGTGACGCCATCCGGGTACTCGAAGATGTATCCCTTGGGGTGGAACGCGCGGGCTCGATGCACCCGCACATCAACGCCCAACTGGCGCAGGTTGAGCAGTTCGGCGAACGCCTGGGGCGAGTTGAAGGCCAGATAGTCGGACGTGATGATGCGTCCCGATCCCGAGAAGTCGACCAACTCCTGCTTGAGCAGCGCGATCGCCCGCGTGGATACGAAAGCGACGGAGAAGGTGAAGGACTCACTGCGACTCAGTTCCTCGCGGAGGGAACGGAGGACGGAGAAGTCACGTGAGTTCAGCACCACCTGAGGGTGGTGCCGCCGGGGACCATCGGCTGTGGCTGTCAGGTAGCCGAACTCGACGTCGCGCGCAAGGCCATCGGACCAGATGAAGTCTGCCTTCATGCCGCGAAGTCCGATGCGATGCGTTGCACGGCAGGAATGTCAGCAGGCGCCCAGTCGAGGGTTTCGAGTTCATCCGGTGCCAGCCAGAGCACCGCCGAGTGCTCAGTCAGTTGGGCTTCGCCGGCAAGCAGAGTGCAATAGAATGTCGTCAGCGTGACGATGCCGAAGCTGTATTCGTGTGTCGTCGTGACCAGCTCGTCGCCGACCTCGATCTGGCACAGCAACTCCTCGCGGATCTCCCGCTCCAGGGCTTGTCGGGGCGTTTCGTCTGCCTCGATCTTGCCGCCGGGAAACTCCCACATCCCGGCCAGGCTCCCGCCGTCGCCTCGCTGTGCACACAGCACGGTGCCGTCGCGAACGATCACTGCGCCGACGACGTTGATCTTCCTCTTGGACACCCATCCTCCTTCGCTGCATCGAAGCTTAGGGGAGTCCACGGGTCGTGGTGGGCCATTCACGGGATGCGGGGACCTCGGCGCGCTTCCTTCAGCAGCAAGTCGTCGTACGACGGCGTACGGACCTCGACGAACATGTCGCCCGTCCAGAGCGTCGCCCGCCGTGGTTGGCGCACCAACGCGTAGCCCAGCGCCTCATCCAAGGTGTCCAGGTCGATCTGGGCATGGGCCAGGCCTTCTTCATCGCGCTCGTAGACGGTGAAGTACTCAGCAGTTTCGGGTGAGGCCCAGGTGTACTCCTCGGGAGTGTCGCGCAGGGGGAGGATCTCGATGTCGCGGCCGGTCATGGGGCGAGCCTGGCACGCGGCACCGACACCGGCCACGCGCCGGATCACTCACACGGCACGCGCCCCAGTTCGGCGAGCCCACGCAGGTCCCCTGGCCCGAAGCCGGTCTCGCGGCTGTTGGTGGGATGCATCAGTTCGTTGGCGTCGTCGACGTGACCCAGGCCGACCAGGTGGCCGAACTCGTGGTCGACGATCGACTGCAGTTGTCGCTGGGTGACCGAAGGGTTGTCGAAGACATCGATGTCCAGCACCACCCAGCCGTGGGTGTAGTAGAGGTTGCCCGAGCGGCTCCTGCTCGTGGCGCTGCCGGCGAAGCCTGCGACCTCGCCGCTCAACTTGGGTTGCTCGTCCTCGGTGGCCCAGGCGACCAGCACCGGACGCCGCGAGCGGTCCTTGCTCTCCAGGTCCGGTTCGCGGTCCGTCGTACCGACGAGGGTGAAGGAGAGCCCGGTCGCCGCACTGGTCCGCTCCAGCGCCGTCACCACCAGGTCGCGGTGGTTCTCAGGCGCCCCCGATGGGTTGACCTCCACCTCGATCTGGATGCATGGGTCATAGCCGACCGGGCCGCGTCCGTTCGGCTGCATCTGCAAGAACGTGTACGACCCGGTGTCGGGCGGCAGGTCCGGTGCGGGCAGGATCCGCTCCGGCCCGAAGCCGAGCAGGTGGCGGATCTGGTTGGCCTCATGGCTGGGATGCAACGCGATGAAGACAGCCACGACCACGACCAGCGCGAGGGTGGAGATCGCTGCCGGCAGGGCTCGCCTGCGGCGCGGGCGTGGTCGCGGCGGATAGGGCCTCGAGTCCGATCCGAGCGCCTCGGCGAGGTCGACAGGACGGCGCAGCGCCTCCAGCGCTTCTGCGCGCTTGCGCTGGGCGCGCCGTTGCCTGCCGAACATGGCACCGATCCTGCCTGACAACGCGTGACGCCGTCTCCGGAACGTCGTCGCTGGCGGATGGAACACCGAGCGCTGTGGATAACTCGGGCGCCATGTCTCCGCCTCGACTAGCGTCACGGATCTGGAAACGACCATTGTGTGTAGCATGTGTGTATGGCGCGATTGAACGTGTACGTTCCTGATGAGCTTGCCGCACGCGCGAAGGAGGCAGGTTTGAACGTTTCCGCGCTCACTCAGGAGGCGCTGACCCAGGCGTTGGCCACCTCGGCGACGACGCGGTGGTTGGCGGCCCTGCCCAAGGGGCCGACGGTGGACCACGAGGCGATCATTGCCGCCCTCGACGAGGCGCGGGAGGAGTTTGGTGATTGAGCGAGCGGTTATCGGCGCCTCCGTGCTCGTGGACCTGTACGCCGCCACTCCCGTGGGCAAGGTGGCGGCCGGGCGACTCCGGGGCCTTGCCCTGCATGCGCCGGCGCACGTCGATGCCGAAGTGATGTCAGCGCTGGGTCGGCTGCACCGGTCGGGGGCGTTGCCGGCCGAGCATGTGCAGGCCTGCCTCGACGACCTCGCCACAAGCCCGATCGAACGTCACCCACTTGCCGGCCTCCTCGTTCCAGCCTGGCGCCTGCGGGGCTCGATCAGTCTGCTGGACGCAGCGTACGTCGCCCTCGCGGAGTCGCTGGATGCGCCACTGTTGACCACGGACCTGCGTTTGGCAAGGACTGCGGCGCGCGCTGAAGCGATCGGCGGAGAGTGACCGCTGGGACCGACTTAGGCAAGGCTGCCTTTTCTTGAAACGTTCCAGAAAAGGGTGGAGAATGGAGTCATTCCAAGAAACCCCCAGAGGAAGGTAATCACCATGAGCCAGACCCTCGACTCGAAGCCCACTCACACGGCCCACCCGGCCTTCCAGGCTTCCGCCCAGCTCGGCAAGCACCTGCAGCAGATGCTGGTCGACCTGACCGATCTGCACCTGCAGGCCAAGCAGCTCCACTGGAACGTCGTCGGCAAGAACTTCCGCGACACCCACCTCGTCCTCGACGAGGTCGTCGACGCTGCCCGCGGCTTCTCCGACGACATCGCGGAGCGGATGCGCGCCGTCTACGCCACCCCGGACGCCCGGTCCAAGACGGTCGCCGCGCAGTCGAGCCTCCCGGAGATCCCCAACGACGAGATCGACACCGCCGACACCGTCGACGCGATCGTCGCCTCGCTCTACGCGACCGCGGGAACGGCCCGCCGCATCCACGACGACGTCGACGCCGAGGACCCCACTTCGGCCGACATGCTGCACGCCATCCTCGAGCGCATCGAGCAGCTCGCCTGGCTGATCGACTCGGAGAACCGGGTCGCCAACAGCAGCATCCCGCGCCAGGTCTGACCTGCCGCAATCGCAACCGCAACCGAGGGGCCAGCGCGATCCGCTGGCCCCTCGGCCATTTCAGAGCCCGAGCACCTGGCGCAGGCCGGCTTCTGGTGCGGGCGATGAATTCGTCGTACGACGCGGGTCAACATGGGCGTCAGGCATCGACCCCAGGAAGGCTCCGCCATGTCCCGCAATGTCACCGCGCACCTTTTCTCGTCCCTCAACGGCGTCAGCGAGTCACCGCACCTGTTCCAGTTCGACGCGTTCGGCGAGGAGGAGGGTCGGCGGATGGCGGAGTCGCTCGCCCCGGTCTCCGACGTGGTGATCGGACGCAAGCTCTGGCAGGAGTGGCGCGACTACTGGACCAGTGACGCTGGCTCGGGCGACGGCTTCGGTGACTTCATCAACCCGGTCCGCAAGCACGTGGTCTCCGCGACCCTGGATGGTGAACTCGACTGGAACTCGACACTGGTCGACGGCGACCCGATCCCGTACGTCGCCGACCTGAAGGCCGGTGAAGGTGGCGACATCGCGGTGGCTGGCGGGGTGGAGACGGTCCGCTCGCTCTTCCTCGGCGGCGTCGTCGACGTACTCACCCTGACCATGCACCCGGCCGTAACCGGCGCGGGCCGGCGCCTCTTCGACGAGTCCGTGCCGCTGACCCGCCTCGAACTGGTGGACTCCGGTACGTCGCCACTCGGCAACGTCTTCCTGACCTATCGGCTCAAGGGCGCGGCCTGACCCGGGCTCGCGCGGTTCTGTTCCGCGCGTATGCAGACAACCGAACCGAGAGCGCTGCGAATTGCTACCTTGTGGAGATGGAGCCGATCAGCCAACGCGACTTGCGCAACGACAGCGCCGACGTGCTCCGTCGCGTCGAGGCGGGCGCGTCCCTCACGATCACCCGTCGCGGGGTGCCGGTGGCGGTCATTGGTCCGATCCGCGGGACCGGTATTGCTTCGCGCCCGCCGAAGAGCCGGCACCGGCTCTCTGATCTGCCGAGGGTGCAAGCGGATGTCCAGACGGGCGAGGTCCTTGATGATCTCCGCGCGGGGAGTTCGGGCTGCTCGTGATGGCGTCGACGCCTGCCTGACCGAGCGCCCAAGGCAGGTGGTGCGCGGGACGGCGGAAAATGTTGTCGAATCGCGAGACGCGATGCCCGTCCGGGTGCGATGATCCTGTTCCCATTCCACCGCGTGGCCCGGCCACTGCCCTTGTCCCTGAAAGGCCGCGCCGTGTTGCGACGTAACCTTCGCGCCCTCGTGGCACTCCTCCTGCTGGTCGCTCTTGGCGGCTGCTATCGCACCGAGATCTCCTTCACCGTCCACGAGGACGAGACCATCTCCGGAGCCCTCATCCTTGCCATCGAGAAGTCCGCCCTCCAGCAGTGCGTGGACTTCGAGGGAGCTGACCGCCCGTTGCGCGACGTCTGGGAGGAGTTCTCGGACCCCGAACTGGCCGACGACGAGATGATGCCGCCAGGAGCGGTCATCGAGCCTTGGGAGGACGAGACCCACCTGGGCGAGCGGGCTGTCTTCGAGGGGGTGCCCGTCGCGGACTTCGTCGCCTGGATGGCCGAGGACAGTGGTGGCTTCAGCCTCGAGCACACCGATGGTCGCTGGATCCTTGAGATGGAGATGGAAGAGGAGCTCGCGGACGAGGACATCGATGACTTCGAGGAGTTCGAGGGGAGCATCGATGAGGACTGGGACGAGGACTGGGAAGCTGATCTCACCGGAGCGGAAATCCGCGAGTGGCTCACCGATCCGGACCCGGAGAGCCGCGGCACCGGCATCCCCGAACTCGACGAGCTGAGTGCGGCAGAGATCGAGACGTTGAGTGACGAGGAACTGCTGCAGCTCTTCGAAGCGGGCGAGGATGAGTGGCTGGAAGCCGACCTCGATGCTGACGACATCCGGTCCGAACTGCAGGACCCCGAGTTCGGACCGTGCTCCGCCATGTGGATGCCCGGCTTCACGGGGATGTCGCTGCCCGAGATCCTGGCCCTGCCCGATGACGAACTGGTCGAGCGCTACACCACTGCACTGGCCGATGAGGCACTGGAGGATCCCTTCGAGCGGTACGAGGAGGAGTTCGCAGACCTCACGCTGCGCATCTCGGTGACCTTCCCCGGGCCGGTCATCGAGTCGAATGGCGAAGTGGATGGCACGACGGTGACCTGGGAGGTCGACCTTGACGGGCCCGTCACGGCGGAGGACGGCCAACTGCGCGCGGTTGCGCATGACCAGCCGCCTGCAGGTGAACGATCCGGACTCCGCTCCGCTCTGGTCCCCGTGGCCGTCGCGGTTGGTGCGACCTCCTCGGCGGCCGCGCTCGCCTGGCTCATCCCGGTGTGGCGTCGGAGGCGCTCGGAGGACTGAGGACCTGGTTGCGAAGGCCCGGGCCTGTGCCGCTCGCTGAGTCCACCCGGATGTGTTCGGAGGGGCGCACGCGGGGCCGTGGGAGCAGCTCCCGGGGACCCGCGCCGCCGGCACTGCGGCGGGTCCGTAGAATCGGCCGTGATGAGCGCTTCGGCTGATTATTGCGAACTGTGTGACATGTCCTTGGCCTTCTGCCCCCACGGGCAGCCCAAGCCAGCACCCGCACCCGAGCCGGCCGCCACGGTGGCCGCGCCGCGGACCCGGGCCCCACGCTCATCCCCGCCGCGCAAGGCAGCGACGCCCCGGGCCGCCGCGTCGGCGAAGCAACCAGTGGTCACCAAGCGGACCGCGCCGCGTCGGTGGAGCCGCCCGGAGGACTTCGAGGCGGCGATCGTCGTCGTACTCACCGAGGCCGGGGGCGAGCTCGCCAACGACGATGCCCTCGCGGCACTCGAGGAACTCCTCGCCGACCGGCTCACCGTGGGGGACCGGGAGAAGTCGCCGACCGGGGAACTGCGCTGGCACCTGGCCGCGCGCAAGGCCCGGCAGAAGCTGATCAACGAGGGGCGGATGAGCCGGCCGCGCCCCGGCGTCTGGGCCCTCGGCTGAGTGCTTGAGCGCCGAGCCGGCGTCAATTGACGCCGACTCGACGTCGTACGGCGTCAACTCGTGCCGCCTCGGCGACATGGATGGTGCAGATGCACCGTTTCCGCCCTGAAACCCCGGGTCCCAGGGCGTTTCCGGTGCAGATGCACCGTTTCGGCCCCTGTGCCGCGTCAACTCGTGCCGACTCGGCGCAAGAACACGTCAACACGTGCCGACTCAGCGTTCTTCGCGGAGCCTCGGCTCGGTGCGCCCCTCGGGGCGCAGGCCCCGCTTGTCGGCATAGAAGGCGCGGACCTTGTCCATGTCGGCGCGCACGTCGTCGGTCATCTCCAGGGTCGGGCCCATCCCGATGGTGCGGCTGGGGCCGTCGAGGAAGCCGAACGAGACCGGCAGCCCGGTCTGCCTGGCCAGCCGGTGGAAGCCGGACTTCCAGAACTCGCTCTTCGACCGTGTCCCCTCCGCGGCCAGCACAATCACGAAGTGGTCGTCCGCCTCGGCCTGGGCAGCCAGGTCGGCCACCACGGTGTAGGCGTTGTCGCGGTCGATGGCGATGCCGCCGGTGGCACGCAGCAACACGCCGACCGGCCCCTTGAACAGGTCCTGCTTGATCAGCACCCGCGGCGAGACCCCGTCGGCCCACAGCAGCATGAGCATCGCCACCCAGTCCCAGTTCGAGGTGTGCGGGGCGCCGACCAGGATCCCGCTCGGCGGCACGGTGCCCACGCGCTTCCAGCGGGTCAACTTCAGTACGCCGCGGGCGAGGTGCTTCCTGATGATCACGCGCTTCCGTTCCGTCCCTGGGGGCTGCTCGTCGGGGTCCACGGTATGTCGTTGTCGGGATCATCATCGGTGTTGTCCACCGCGGCCTCCTTGGGGACCCCGGCTGCCACCAGCGGCCGGAAGCGGCGATAGCTGTAGATCAGCAGGGCGAAGGCGAGGATGCCCGAGGCGATCAGGGTGATCCCGGTGGCCGGACCGCCGACCAGCCACCACTGCTCGTCCAGGGGCCACCACCGTGGCGCCGGGGGAGAGATGATCCAGAAGATCCCGATCCCGACCAGCCAGGCAGCCCCGAGCGCGGAGCCGATGATCCGCGGCCAGGTGCGCACGCCCTCGGCGGCCGTCTGCAGGGCCTTCCGCTCGATCGGCGCGAGTCGCCGCTCGGCCCATTCGTACTGCTGGGACAGGATCAGCATCCCGCCGAAGAGCATCAGCAGTCCGGGTCCGGGCAGCACCAGTGCCGCAATGCCGGCCAGGACCAGGGTCCAGCCAGCGATCTCCAGGGCGATCCGCTTCGCGGCCGCAGTTCCCCACGCCATGGCAACAGCCTTCCAGATTCCGGCACCGGTCAAACAGGGGAGCGGGCCAAAAGGGCCGACAACCCAGTGCGATGCAGATCACATTGAATCACGGCGGCGTTTAGGTAAGGCTGGCCTTACTAGTGACGAGGAGGTCTGGATGCGGAACATCCGCGCAGCCGTGGTTGGCGCAGGACCCGCCGGCATCTATGCCGCTGACATCCTGACCAAGGAGTACGAGCAGGCCGAGGTCGATGTCTTCGACCGCCTGCCGGCGCCCTACGGCCTGGTGCGTTACGGAGTCGCACCTGACCATCCGCGGATCAAGGAGATCATCAAGGCCCTCGGCCGGGTGCTCGCCAACGACCGCATCCGCTTCCTCGGAAATGTGGAGCTCGGCGGGGACGTCAAGCTCGCCGACCTCCACCACTACTACGACGCGGTCATCGTCGCCACCGGTGCCGCGTCGGACCGCAACCTGGAGCTCCCCGGGAGTGATCTCCCGGGGAGCTACGGGGCGGCTGACTTCGTCTCCTGGTACGCCGGGCACCCCGACGTACCCCGCGACTGGCCGCTCGAGGCCGAGTCCGTGGCCGTGATCGGCGCTGGCAACGTCGGCCTCGACGTCGCCCGGATGCTGGCCAAGCCGGTCACCGAGCAACTCACCACCGAGATCGCCGAGAACGTCGAGCGCGGCCTGGCCGCCAACAAGGCCAGGGACGTCCACGTCTTCGCCCGGCGCGGCCCCGCCCAGGTGAAGTTCTCACCGATGGAGTTGCGCGAACTCTCCCACTCGCCCAGCGTCGACGTCCTCGTCGAGGAGGACGGCTTCCAGATCGACGAGGCGAGCCAGGCACTGATCTCCTCCAACAAGGGAGTCCGGCTCGTCGTCGACACCCTGTTGAAGTATCTCGAGGCAACCCCGACCGGGGCGCCGCACCGGATCCACATCCACCTCTGCCACGCGCCGGTCGCCCTGCTCGGCGACGGCAAGGTCCAGGCGATCCGCACCGAACGGACCGAACTCGACGGCACCGGCAACGCCCGTGGCACCGGTGAGTACGTCGACACCCCGGTGCAGGCGGTCTATCGCGCGGTCGGTTACCTCTCCACGCACTTGCCCGACCTGCCCTTCGACCACGTCGCCGGCGTGATCCCGAACCAGGCAGGACGCGTGCTCGACCTCGACGGCGTCGCTCTGCCCGGTGTCTATGCGACCGGCTGGATCAAGCGAGGTCCGGTGGGCCTCATCGGGCACACCAAGAGCGACGCCGCCGAGACCATCCGCAGCCTGCTCGAGGACCTCGACGGCATCCCCGCCCCCGAGGTGAGGAACCGCGACGCCATCCTGGACCACCTGGCCGACCGCGGTGTCGACGTCGTCACGCACGACGACTGGCTGCGCCTGGACGCCCACGAGATCGCGCTCGGCGAGGCGTCCGGCCGGGAGCGGATCAAGGTCGTTCCCCGCGACGCGATGATCGCGGCTGCCCGCAGCGAGGACACCTCGCTCGACTGACCCCGCTCCCGGGGGAGGCGCATCCATCTGGGAGCCAGTGCGTGGATCTGGAAGGATCTGGGTAGACCCAGATCCTGACCACCACTGAAGGGGACCCATGCACGGCCGCGTCGCACGCTCCGCCCTGGTGGCAGTGCTGCTCCTGTTCGTGACCGCGGGCTGCTTCCGGATGCAGATGGAGATGACGGTCAACGAGGACGAGACCCTCTCCGGCTCCCTGGTCACCGCGATGAGCGAGGAAGCCCTGGTCGCGATGGCCGCCTTCGATGAAGCGGGATCGAGCGACCCGCGTGCCCTGTGGGAGGAGTTCAACGAGGGCAACGCGATGGACCTGCCCCCGGGAGCCACCGTCGAGGAATACGCCGAGGACGGCTACATCGGTGACCGGATCGTCTTCGCCGACACCCCGATCTCCCAGATGGACTCGGTGCTGAGCGCCGACGGCGGTGAGTTCTCCCTGGTCCACGAGGGCGACACCTATGTCTTCTCGATGGACTTCAGCGTGGACAACGGTGCAATGGGTGGCGGTGACCTGATCTCCGAGTCCGAGATGAACCTGTTCGCCAGCCTCTACGGCAAGCCCGAACTGATCGTCGACCTCACCTTCCCCGGCGAGGTGATCGAGACCAACGGTGAGGTCGACGGCACCACCGTCACCTGGACCCGGGACCTGCTCGCCTCCGGGAACGAACCGATGACGGCGACCGCGAAGGACTCCGGTGGCAACACTGGCGGCAACAGCGGCGGCTCCGGCGGTGGGGACGGCGGCACTGGCGGCGAGTCCGGCGGGGAGGCGGGCGAGGACGACAAGGAGTCGGGTGGCACGGCCGGGCGCGAGGACTCCACGGCCGCAGTCGCGAGCGGGGTCGCCCTCGGCGCCGCCGTGCTCGCCCTCTCCCTGCTCGGGATGGGCATGGGGGTCCACCGCGCACTGCGCGGATGACCCGGTACGCCGCGACCGAACCAGGTCCGTGGCCGCGCGCACTCCCCGAGGATCTGCGAGGATGTCGTCAAGCCACGGGAGGGCGGCGCCACGCCGACTCCCCCTCTTTCCGAAAGGCAGCCACCGTGTTGCGTCGTACTCTCTCCGCAATAGTCGCCCTGGGCCTCATGATCCTGGTCCTGTCCGGATGCTTCAAGGCCGACTACCAGCTCAGCATCAGCCCTGACGACAAGGTCTCCGGCACCATGATCGTGGCGATGAACAAGGAAGCCATCCAGGCGATGGCCTCGTTCGAATCGCAGGGTGAGGCGCCCGAGGACCTCGATCCCCGCGCCGCGTGGGACGCATTGATGGCCGACGAGGACGGCACCGAGGACGATCTGCCGCCCGGCGCCACCAAGGAGCCCTACGAAGAGGGTGACTTCCTCGGCGACAAGATCACCTTCGCCGACGTGCCCCTGGCCGAGTTCTCGGCGTACATGAGTGAGGACTCCGACGACGAGTTCAGCCTCGAGCGCGTCGACGACACCTACGTCTTCCGCGGCTCTGCCGACATGTCGGACGTCACCGGCGAGGACGAGGCGGCGGAGGACGAGCTCTTCGGGGAGGCCGAGATGCAGCAGTTCTACGCCATGTACGGCACCCCGACGTTCAAGATCGCGATCACGTTCCCGGGCACGGTCATCGAGCACAACGGTGAACTCGACGGCACCACCGTCACCTGGACCGCCGACATGACGTCGAGCGAGGTCAACGAGTTCTCCGCGGTCGCCCAGGCCTCCGGGGGCTCCAGCGGCTCCGGGGACGGTGCATCCGGGGGCGGTGCCACTGACGGGGCCACCGACGGGGCTGCCGGGGACGGCGCCACGGAGGGGGGCACCGGTGACGCGGACGAGGACTCCGAGGCCTCCGGCGACAGCGACGACGGTGGCTTCCCGGTCCTGGCCGTCGTGATCGGCCTGGGCGTGCTCGTGGTCGCCCTGATCGGCGCGATCGTCACCCTGCTGATGAGGGCCAAGCGCAAGGGCTGAGCCCGACGGGGCAGCGCCCCCGAGCGCCGAACCTCCAGCGAGCCGCGTCCGATCCGGGCGCGGCTCGCTGCATTCCACGATCCGGGAAGTGGGGATCGGGCCGCGAATCGCGTTACGATGGTCGTGCACCGACCGTCCTGGCGGCGCGTGCCACGGAAGAACCCCTCCCGGGGTGGCCGCAGTCACCCCATGTCACCGAGTCACGGCATCAACGGAGGCGGACCGTCGGCACCCCCGGCGTGAGAAGGGCCCGGTGCACCGGATCCGCCCGCCACTCCGGCCGTCACCGACGTCCAGGCATCCGCAGCCGCCCCGCCGGGGCCGACTGCCGCAGCGGATCCGGAAGCGAAGCCAACCGAGGAGAAGTGAGTGGCCACAGGACGCCAGCGTCGATCAGGCGGCAACCGGAACTCCCGTTCCGGCCAGAACGGGAACCGCAATCAGCGCCCCCCCCGCGACAACGAGGGCATCATCCCCGTCCTTGCCAAGACGGTCCGCGACATCGAGCACAGCGTCCAGCGCGGCCAGCTCACCAACGCGCACCGGGTCCGGTTCCAGGTCAGCGCCCTGCTGGCTCGCGAGGAACGCACCCGGGTCAAGACCGACCAGGAGATCACCGACGCCCAGCGCGAGGGCCAACTCAAGCGCCTCGAGGGCATCGCCACCATCCTCGCCCAGACCGCGGCCCGCGAGCCGTCGCTGTTCCACCTGCTCGACACGGACGCCGAGATCAGTGACGCAGCCCGGCGGGTCAAGCGGGAGATGCAGGCCGAGGGCGGCCTCGAGCCGGAGCCCGAGCCCGAGCCGGTGGAGCTCTCCGAGGTCGAGACGATGCGCGCCGAGCGGAAGGTCTACCCGGCCTCGGTGCGCGCCGCGCAACTGTCCAACCCGTTCATGGTCCCCGACTTCACCGGCGCCACCCCGCACGTGGTCGAGCGGCGCCTGGCCGGATGGGAATTGATCACGCCGCTGCTGAACTCGTTCGAGCAAGCGCCGTCGGGGGCACCGGCCTGCATGGCGCTGCCGGAGCCGCGCAGCAATCTGTCGTACGCCGGCAGCGACCTGATGGACCACCAGGCGAAGCTGATCGCCGCCGTCACCGGCGGGCACCGCACCTTCCTGCTCGCCGACGAACCCGGCCTGGGCAAGACCGCCCAGGCCCTGCTCGCGGCCCAGGCAGCCGACGCCTACCCGCTGCTGTGCGTCGTACCGAACGTGGTGAAGACCAACTGGGCCCGCGAAGCCGCGCTGTGGACCCCGGAGCGGTCGGTCACCGTCGTCAACGGTGACGGCGAGGACGTCGACGGCTTCGCCGACATCCACATCGTCAACTACGAGATCCTGGACCGGCACGCCGACTGGATGGGCGCCCATGGCTTCCGGGGGATGGTCGTCGACGAGGCCCACTTCATCAAGAACAAGAAGTCGCAGCGCTCGCGCCACGTGCTCGACATCTCCGAGCACATCCGCAGCCGGGTCTCCCGCCCGATGCTGATGGCGCTGACCGGGACGCCGCTGATCAACGACATCGAGGACTTCGTCGCGATCTGGGAGTTCCTCGGCTGGATCGACGCCAAGAAGCCCGGACCCGTGCTGATGGCCAAGCTGGAGGAGACCGGGCTCTCGCCGGTCGACCACGGCTTCTATCCGGCCGCGCGCCAGGCCGTGGTGGACATGGGCATCGTGCGTCGCCGCAAGGTCGACGTCGCCGCCGACATCCCGGCCCGCCGGATCGCCGACATGCCGGTCGAGCTCGATGGTGCCGAGGGGCGCTCCATCCGCGAGGCCGAGCGCCACCTGGCCCGCCGGCTGGTCGGCCGCTACGACGCTGCCGTCGAGGCACGCCGCAACCGTGGCGAGGAGACCTTCGGCATCGACGAGGAACTCATCCGCCGCGTCGCCAAGGCCGAGCTCACCGACGAGACCAACACCTCGACCGGGGAGAACGTCTTCTCCATGGTCCGTCGCATCGGACGCGCCAAGGCCGAGCTCGCCGCGGACTACGCCGCCCAGCTCTCGCACAGCGCCGGCAAGGTGGTCTTCTTCGCCAAGCACGTCGACGTCATGGACGCAGCGGAGCAGCTCTTCTCCGCGCGCGGCATCGGCCATGCCTCGGTGCGCGGCGAGCAGACCTCGCAGGTGCGCCAGCGGAACATCGACGCCTTCGTCAACGACCCCGAGGTGAAGGTGATCGTCTGCTCGCTCACCGCCGCCGGCGTGGGGCTCAACCTCCAGGTCGCCAGCAACGTGGTGCTCGCTGAGCTGTCGTGGACCAACGCCGAGCAGACCCAGGCCATCGACCGGGTGCACCGGATCGGCCAGGACACCCCGGTCACCGCCTGGCGCGTCATCGCCGCGCAGACCGTGGATGCCCGCATCGCCGAACTCATCGACGACAAGGCCGGCCTGGCCGCACGCGCCCTGGACGGCTCGGAAGTGGAGTTCTCCTCCACCGACGTGCAGCTCGAGGCAATGGTGGGCCTGCTCGGCGATGCGCTGGCCGAGCGGCGGGACGCGAGCGAGGTCCGGTGAGCCCTGCGGCGGCACTGGCCCGCGCCCGGGAGGCCGTCGTGCGTGCCCCACGCCGCCTGGTCGTGGTCGGCGCCGTGCTGCTGGTGCTCGTCGCGGCACTGGTCGTGTGGCGCGTGGTTGCGTCCCAGGGCGACGAACCGGTGGCCAAGCCGGTCCCGATCAAGTTGCAGTCGGCCATCGAGGATCCGTTCGAGTTCGTCGAGCATGCCGGTGCCACCTGGCTGGTGGGCCACCGGCTGGTCATCGAGGTGGACCCGACGTGGCACGTCTATGACTCCGAGCGGGCCTCGCTGGACGACACCAGCTGGGAGTACGCCGCAGGCGAACCCGAGCCGGAAGAGTCAGCCGCCGACGCGGACGTGCCGACCTACCTGGCGATCTATGCCGGCATCCCGAACCGTTCGGCCAGCTTCGACGAGGTCCGCGACCGGGCCCGCGCCGACGCCGAGCAGCAGGACGGTTATGCGCTGGTCGCAGAGGGCGCCGTCGATGTGCCCGGCGCCGAGCAGGCGGCGTACCTGCGCTTCACCCGGCAGGTCGACTACCGCGGCCAGCAACGCACGGTCGAGGAGGTCAGCTACTTCCTCCAGGTCGAGCCCGGCGTGACCACGCGGGTGCGCGCCTTCGCCCCGGCGGGAGAGTTCGACGCTGCGTGGGACAAGCGCCTGGGGACGTTGCAGGTCTCGCCGTAAGTGACCTAGGTACGTCGGTGGTCGGACCAGCCGCCCCCGGGCTGCGATCCGCGCGTCAACGCCGGCGCCGCCGCACCTTGGCCGGTCCACTTCCCGGCCGGGCCCATCAATCTTCAGCAGTCGTCCGCATGTCGGGACCGGGTGGCTGGTTTCGCGGGGGTTGTGTCGGTACCCCCTGATGGACTGTTCGCATGATCGATACCGACGCAGCTCTGGCCCCGTTCGAGGTGGATGACCTCGACGGTGACGTGCTGCTCGATCTGATCTCGGACAACACTGACCAGGAGTGGCGGGCGGAGCGCCGCCGGCTCCGTCTCGCCTACCAACTGTGTGTCACCCATCCGGCTGTGGAGGCGGATGCGGCGTCGTGGGCCGATGGGATCCCGGATCTGGCTGGTTACACCGACACCCTCGGCGGGGAGGGGACGCCGGAGGTGGCGGCGTTCACGGTCGAGTTGTGGGCCACCGCAGCCGGCGTCTCCACATGGTCAGCGAAACGGACCCTGGCGGCCGCCCTGGATCTGCATCACCGGCTGCCTCGCACGTGGGCTGCTGTGGAAGAACTCCGTATCCCTGGTTGGAAGGCGTGCCGGGTTGCCGAGGACACGAACCGCCTCTCGCTTGAGGCTGCGACGTGGGTGGATGTGGAGTTGGCGCGGCGTGGGACGTGGGGGTTGCCGACCATCGAGAAGACCATCAAGACCGCGATGGCGATGTTCCACCCCGATCTGGTCAAGAACAACGGCCTGCCGGGTCGTGACGATTGGGACGTCACCGTCGACCACGCTGCTGGCGTGGACGGGACCAGCCGCCTGGACGCGATCGGGGACAGTGTGGACCTGGAGACGTTCCACTCGCTGCTTGCTGATGAGGCAGCCACCATGGGACGCCTCGGCGACACCGACACGCTCGGGCAGCGGAAGGCCAAGGCCCTCGGTGTGTTGGCGGATCGGCAGGCGACGGCTGACCTGCTGGGCCTGCTCGGTGACGACAGCAGTGGCGCGGAGAGCGAGACCGGCAAGCCCGTGACCCGCCGCCGCTCCTACTTGAAGACCCGCCTGTACGTACACATGACGCTGGCGGACCTCGCCGTCCTGGCCGGCGCGACCACCGACGCCGCGACAGGTGCCACAGGAGCCAGCGCGACTGCGGACGGTCACGTCGCTGCGACGAACCTCTTCGGGACCGTCCACCTCGACACCCTCAAGGCTTGGCTACAGGGCCTCGGCACCGACGCGAGGGTCACTCCCGTCATCGACACCAACCGTGACTGGTCGGTGGTGCACCACGACCCACCCGAGACCATGCGCGAGCAGGTGGTTCTGCGGGATCGGCATTGCGTGTTCCCGTGGTGCACAGTCGATGCCCGCAACTGCGACCTCGACCACATCACCCCGTTCGACGAGCACGGCCCACCCGACCAGACCAGGCCCGAGAACCTCGCGCCGCTCTGCCGGCGACATCATCTGGCCAAGACCCACGGCACGTGGCGCTACGTCCGCAACCGCGACGGCACCTACACCTGGACCAACCACACCCACGCATGGCTCGTCACCCACGACGGCACCACCAGCCTCACCGATCCCTGACTGCCCTGCCCCGTCCCCCGGGACAGCGCGAACCGCCCACAGCGAACCGCTCCCCGGGGGCACAGGCATGCGCGCAGGTCCCCGGCGACAGCGCTACACGCACGCAGGAACCAGGCGCCGGCGACACCGGCTGCCAGGACCCCGCGTTCAGTCGACGAGGATCGGGATCAGCACCTCGTCCGCATTCAGGCAGGCACGAGGTCCACGCGCAGGTCGAACCCGGTCACTTCGGGCTTCTTCAGGTCCTCCACCTCGACCTCCATCAGGTCGGCGACCAGGGTCCGGGCCTCGGCCAGGTCCTCGACGCTCTCCTCGGGAAAGTCGATGCGGGCATAGGTGTGGGAGCCCTCCGCCCGGGCGTTGACGCTCACCCCGTCCGGCAGGGCACGCAACCGCTGCAGGGACAGGCAGATCTGCTCCAGTTCGGCCGGTTCGCCGTCGTCGGCGCCGAGCGAATACATCCAGCGATAGGGGTACACGTCCTCAGGCCCGCCATGGCGGAGCGTCACCGAGATGATCCCGGAGTCGACCCCGGTTGCCTCGGCAGCAGTGAGGAAGCGGGGCAGCACGGCACATGCCTGCGCGCTCGTCGCTTCCTCCGTCATCCGTACGTCGACCTCGTAGGACTCAGCCACCTTGAGTTGCTGGGGAGTGTAGAAGCCCTCGACCTCCGCTACGCCCGGCTGGCCCCGGAGTTCGTCGGCGATCGGCGCTACCTCGGCCGAGTGGTCCTCGCCGCCGCAGCCGGTGAGCAGGGCAGTGGCCAGTCCGAGGCCGGCCAGGCAGGCGCCGAATCGGACGCGGTGGGCGCGATGGGCACGGCGTACGTCGTGGATCACGATGCGCCGATCACCTCGACGGCCTGGCGGGCGATCTCCCACTCCTCGTCGGTCGGCACCACCAGCACCGCGACCCGCGAACCGTCCGGTGAGATTGCCCGCGGCTCACCGTTCGGGGCCGCGTTGCGTTCCGCGTCGACGGTGATGCCGAGTTCGGCCAGCCCGGCCAGCGACTCGGCCCGCACCGGTGCCGCGTTCTCGCCGACGCCGCCGGTGAAGACGACGGCGTCCACTCGGCCCAGCACGGCGTAGTAGGCGCCGACGTACTTGCGCAGCCGGTGGCAATAGACGTCGAAGGCCAGGCAGGCCCCCTCGTCGCCGTCGGTGCGCATCCGCAGCACCTCGCGGAAGTCGTTCTCGCCGGCCAGCCCCTTGAGCCCGGAGTTGCGGTTCAGTTCGGTGTCGATCTCATCCAGGGAGAGGCCCAGTTCGCGGTGCAGGTGGGCGTGGAGCGCCGGGTCGACGTCGCCCGAGCGGGTGCCCATCACCAGTCCCTCCAGCGGCGTCATGCCCATCGAGGTCTCCACCGACGCACCGCCGCGCACGGCCGTGATGGAGGCGCCGTTGCCCAGGTGAGCCACGATCAGATTGGTCTCCTCCAGTGGCTTGCCCAGCAGTTCGGCGGCAGCGCGGGAGACGAAGGAGAACGACGTGCCATGGAAGCCATATCGGCGGATCGCGTGCTCGCTGGCCCAGGACCGCGGCACCGCATAGGTCCACGCGTGCTCGGGCAGGCTCTGGTGGAAGGCAGTGTCGAAGACGGCCACGTGCGGCAGGTCGGGGAAGAGGGCCCGGGCGCCGGCGATCCCCTCGAGGTTGGCCGGATTGTGCAGCGGCGCCAGGGGGACCAGGTCCTCGATCGCCCGGCACACCTCGTCGGTGACTCGCACCGGCGCCGAGAAGCGGTCGCCGCCGTGGACGGCCCGATGACCCACCGCCACCACGTCGTACGCCGCCAGGGAGGGGCCGTGCTCCTCGAAGGCAGCCAGGGCCAGGGCAAAGGCGGCCTCGTGGTCGGCGACCGCACCCTCGATCCGGACCTCGCCCTCGGGACCCTCATGGATCACGGTGCCGACCTGTTCGCTGATCCGTTCCACCAGGCCGCCGCCGGGGGAGGCGCCGGTGGTGGCGTCGACCAGCGAATACTTCAGCGATGACGAGCCGGCGTTGACGACCAGCACGTGGGGAGCGCCGCTCACACCTGCGCCCCGGTCTGCTCGGCCGCGTCCTGGTCGGTGCTGGTCCGGTCGGCCTGCAGCACGGTGATCGCCACCGTGTTCACGATGTCGCGCACCGTCGCTCCCCGGGAGAGGTCGTTGACCGGCTTGTTCAGGCCCTGCAGGACCGGGCCGATCGCGACCGCGTTGGCCGAGCGCTGCACCGCCTTGTAGGTGTTGTTGCCGGTGTTCAGGTCCGGGAAGATGAAGACCGTCGCGTCACCGGCCACCGGCGAGTCCGGCAGTTTCGTCTTCGCGACCGCGTCGTCGATCGCTGCGTCGTACTGGATCGGGCCCTCGACCAGCAGGTCGGGTGCCAGTTCACGGACCAGGGCAGTTGCCTTGGTGACCTTCTCCACGTCCGTGCCCGAGCCGGAACTGCCGGTCGAATAGGAGAGCATCGCGATCCGTGGCTCCACGCCGAAGGCGGCGGCAGTGGCAGCCGAGGAGATGGCGATGTCAGCCAACTGCTCGGCGGTCGGATCCGGGTTGACCGCGCAGTCGCCATAGACCAGGACCTGGTTGGCCAGGCACATGAAGAAGACCGAGGAGACCACCGAGACGCCCGGCTGCGTCTTCACGACCTCCAGCGCGGGGCGGATCGTGTGCGCAGTGGTGTGCACCGCACCCGAGACCATGCCGTCGGCGCGGCCCAGCTCCACCATCATCGTGCCGAAGCAGGAGACGTCGCGGACCTGTTCGCGGGCCTCGTCCAGGTCGATCCCCTTGTGCTTGCGCCGCTCGTGGTAGACGGCCGCGAACTCCTCGACCAGGTCTTCGTCGTGCGGGGAGAGCAACTGGGCGCCCGTGATGTCCACGCCGACCTGGGCAGCCTTGGCCCGGATCGTGGTCGGGTCGCCGAGCAGGGTCAGCTCGGCCACCCCGCGGCGCAGCAGGATGTCGCTGGCGCGCAGGATCCGCTCCTCCTCGCCCTCGGGCAGCACGATGTGCTTGTTGGCCGCCACCGCATCGTCGATCAACTGGTGCTCGAACATCAGCGGCGTGACTGCGGTGGTCCGCGAGACCTCGAGCCGGTCCAGCAACGCCGGCCCGTCGACGTACGTGGAGAAGAGGCGCAGCGCCGTGGCGATCTTCCGCGGCGACGTACGCGCCAGGCGGCCCCGCAGGTTGGTCAGCGCGGTGGAGGTGGCGTGGGTGCCGAGCCCGGTGCTGACCACCGGCACCGTGGTGCCCAGGCCGTCGACCAGGGAAGCCACCTCGTCGGGCAGTGGGATGCCGCCGTTGAGGAAGATCGCCGAGACCTGCGGGAAGTTGGCCGACTGGTGCGCGGCCAGTACGCCGATCACCAGTTCGCTCCGGTCGCCCGGCGTGATCACCGCGACCCCGTCGGTGAGCCGGTTGAGCACGTTCGGCAACGTCATCGCGGCCACCATCAACGACGGCACCTCGTGCTCGAGCAGTTCGGGGGAGCCGGCGACCAGGGTTCCGTCACAGGCCGCCATCAGTTCCGCGACGCTGGGCGCGTTGAGCAGCGGCTCCTCGGGGACGGTGAACGCCGGTACGCCGGCGAGTTCGGTGATCTCGCCGAGCAGGTCGGCGTCGCTGACCCGATTCGCGATCACCGTGAAGAGGGTGGCGTGGTTGTTGCGCAGGTCCGCGGAGAGCACGTTGGCGATCGTGGCGATCTCGTCCCGGCTGCGCCGGAAGCCGTTGACCACGAGCAGGACCGGCGCACCGATGTTGGCCGCGATCCGGGCGTTGTAGGTGAACTCGGTGGGCGTGGCCACGTCGGTGTAGTCACTGCCGACCACCACCACCGCGTCGCAGCGATCGGCGACCTGGTGGAAGCGCTCCACGATCCGGTCCATCGCCGCCTCGGGATCGGTGTGCACCTCCTCGTAGGAGACGCCGGCACACTCGTCGTACGTCAGGTCGACGGCCTCGTGCGCGGTGAGCAGGTCGAGCACGTAGTCGCGCTCCTGCCCGTCCCCGCTGGCGCCGGCCCGGGTGATCGGGCGGAAGACACCGACCCGTTCGACGGCGCGGGAGAGTTGCTCGAGGACGCCCAGGGCCACCGACGACTTGCCGGTGAAACCCTCGGCCGAGGCGATGTAGACGCAGCTGGTCATGGGGAGAGCGTAGACGGCTCGTCGCCATCGGGCGGGACCCGTGGTGGGCGGCGGTGGCGGGCACTGACGGCGATCGAGAGCACCGTCCACAAGGCCAGTGACACGTGCGTGTCGAAGGACGGGTTGTCGAAGAGGCTGATCACCCCGAAACCGGCCAGGCCGGAACCGGCTGCCACCACCAGCGCGTCGCGGCGGCGCGCGCCGCGGATGATCACCACGGTGATCGCGACAGTGAGCCAGAAGGCTGCGAAGAGGCCGAGGAACCCGGTCTCCACCCACCATGTCAGCCAGAGGTTGTGGGAGTGGAAGAAGCGCTGGTCGCCGGGTATGCGCTGGTCCAGGAACGGTCCGGAGCGGCCCAGGCCCAGGCCCCACGGATGCTCGCGGGCCAGCTCGAGCGACTCGCGGTAGACGTCTTGGCGCGGGCCGATCGAGAACTTCGCCAGCAGTGTCCCGAAGGCGACCATGATGCCGGCCGCCACGGCCAGGCCGGTGCCGACCAGGATGCGTCGCGACGGGTTCTTCAACGCCAGTGCGGCCAGGCAGAGCACCACCATGCTGACCAGTCCGCCCCGGGAGAGGGTCAGCATCAGCGCACTCGCCCCGAGCAGGCCGAGGCCCGCAGCCAGGATCCGGCCCCACTTCTTGCCGAACGCCATCCGCAGGGCCACGCAACCGACCGGGATCAGCAGGATCAGGACCGGCGCCAGCAGGTTGGGGTTGGAGAAGGTGCCGGTGACCCGGATCGCGGTGTCGTCGCGGAAGCAGCCGTCAGCCCCGCCCTCGATCCGGGCACGGCAATAGCCGGTGTCGATGTCGAAGACGGCTTGGATCACCGCCCACCCGGCCGTGATCGCGACCGCTGTGGCGGCGCCGAGGGAGACCACCACCCGCCCGGGTTGCCAGGCACGTTGCACGCCGACGCTGAGGTAGAAGAAGAGCGCCACCACGGCATAGGCGACCAGGCGCGAACCCCCGTGGGAGTTGATCACGAAGGCCAGGATCCCGGCGAGCACGCTGGCCCAGACCGCCAGGTCGATCGGCGTACGGAACTGGTGCGGTCGTAGGCCATGCAGGAGCAGGGCGGCCAGCCCCAGCGCGATGAACCCGGCCCCGACCGGCGGCAGGAAGCGGTCCAGCCGGGCCACCGTCTCCAGGACGGCGCCCAGGGTGATCACCACGGCGATGATCAGCCACGGCCGGCCGCGCAGTGAGGAGAGGGCGGCAGGGAGTGAGCGGATGCTGTTCCCCGTGGCGGCCATGGGGAACATTGTGGCCCCATGGTGCCCCTGCTGAAACGCCATGGGGCTGTGACTTTCGCCGAGGCGGCACGTGTTGACGCTTTCTGGCGTCGAGGCGGCGTCAATTGACGCCGCCTCGACGTTGAATCCTGTCGACTCGTGCCGCCTCGGCGGTTTCGCGTCAGCCCAGGGGGTCCACGTCGGAGTACGTCGTGACCTGCTCGGCCAGGCGGGCCAGGTGCAGGTTGCCGTCCCCGAAGAGGTGGTCCAGCGCGGTCAGGTGGCTGGTGTAGGACCCGATCGAGTATTCGGCCGTCATCCCGATCCCGCCGTGCAACTGGATCGACTCCTGACCGATGTGCCGCGACGCCTTGCTCACCTGGAGGGCGGCCCGGGACGCGGCCTGGGCAACCTCCTCGGTGCTCCCCTCAGCGAGCACCATCGTCGCCCAGTCCACGATGCTGCGGGTCAACTCGAGCGCGACGTACATGTCGGCCGCCCGGAAGGTGAGTGCCTGGAAGGTGTTCAGGGTGACCCCGAACTGCTTGCGGCTGGTCAGGTAGCCGGAGGTGGTCTGCAGCGCCACTTCCATCGCCCCGAGCGCCTGGTTGGCGGCAATGATCCGGGCCCGGTCCAGTCCGGCCTCGATCACCTCGGTGGCGTCACCGCCCTCGCCCAGGGGCGTGGCGGGGGCGTCGGTGAAGGTGACCCGGGCAGCCCGGGCACCGTCGTGGGTGGCATAGCCGTCACGCTGTACGCCGCCTGCGGCACCGTCGACCGCGAAGAGGCCGGTGCCGCCGTCGGGCAGCGCCGCAGAGACGACCAGCACATCGGCCCGTACGCCGGCCTGCACCGGTTCCTTGGTGCCGTTCAACGTCCACTCGTCCCCGGCGCCGGAGGCAGTGACCGCCGTGGCAGTCGGGGCCCAGCGGGAGCCCGGCTCGTCGTGCGCGAAGGCCAGCACCTTCGCGCCCGATGACAGGGCGCCGAGCAGGTCTGTCCGCTGCTCGGGCGAGCCGGCGTCGGCGACCAGGCCACCGGCCAGCGCCACCGCATGCAGGTAGGGCTCCGGGGCGATCACCCGGCCCAGTTCGGTGGCCACGATGGCCACTTCGACAGGCCCGGCGCCGGCGCCACCGTCCTCCTCGGCAAAGGGCAGCCCCAGGGCGCCCAGTTCGGCCAGCCGCTGCCAGGTCTGCTCGTCGAAGCCGGGGTCGGCCGCCACGGTCTGGCGGCGTACCTCGAAGTCGCCGTACTTCTTGGTGATCAGGCCGCGGACGGCCTCGCGCAGTGCCTGCTGTTCGTCATCAAGGGTGAAGTCCATGTCTCTTCCTCACAGTCCCAGGATCGTGCGCGAGATGATCTGGCGCTGGACCTCGTTGGATCCGCCATAGATCGACGTCTTGCGCATGTTCAGGTAGTTGGGGGTGGAGCGTCGCTGCCAGAAGTCCAGGTCGGAGTCGTCCTCACCGGCGCCGGAGGCCAGCGCGGCAGGACCGGCCAGGTCGACGACGAGTTCGGTGACCGCCTGCTGCAGGTCGGTGCCCTTCAGCTTCAGCACCGAGGAGGCCGGGTGCGGCTTCCCGTCGGTCGAGTTCGCCGAGACCCGCAGTGCGGTCAGCTCCAGGGCGAGCAGTTCGTTCTCGATCTCCACCACGCGCGCGGCGAGCAGCGGGTCGGCCGCGATCAGCTCCTTGCCGTGCTCCTTGGCCGTGGCCAGGGCGCGCTTGGTGCCGCCGATCTGGGCCACCCCGACACGCTCGTTGCCGAGCAGGAACTTCGCATAGTCCCAGCCCTTGTTCAGCTCGCCGACCAGGTTCTCCGCCGGCACCCGGACGTCGGTGAACCAGACCTCGTTGACCTCGTGCCCGCCGTCGATCAGCTCGATCGGGCGCACCTCCAGGCCGGGGCTCTTCATGTCGATCAGCAGGAACGAGATGCCGGCCTGCTTGCGCGCCTCGGGGTCGGTGCGGACCAGGCAGAAGATCCAGTCGCCGTACTGGCCGAGCGTGGTCCAGGTCTTCTGCCCGTTCACGATGAAGTGGTCGCCGTCGCGGACCGCGGTGGTGCGCAGCGAGGCCAGGTCGGAGCCGGCGTCCGGCTCGGAGAAGCCCTGCGACCACCAGATGTCACAGTTCGCGGTGGCCGGCAGGAAGCGCTCCTTCAACTCCTGGGAGCCGAAGGCGGCGATCACCGGGCCCACCATCGAGGCGTTGAAGACCAGCGGCACCGGCACGCACGCGGCCGCCAGTTCCTCGTGCCACAGGTGGCGCTGCAGGTCGGTCCAGCCGCGCCCGCCCCACTCGACGGGCCAGTGCGGCACGGCGTACCCACCGGCGTTCAGGGCCTGGTGGGAGGCGACGATCTGGTCGCGGGTGAGTTCGCGTCCGGCAGCGACGGCGTCGCGGACGTCCTGGGGGACCTGGGTGGTGAAGTAGGTGCGGAGTTCCTCGCGGAAGGCCGCATCCTCGGGGGAGAGCTTCAGTTGCATCGTGAACCCTTCTCTTGGCTGTCCCCAATCATGGCGGGTGGCCGGATGGTTGACGAGGTGCGGTGCGCGATTTCCTGCCACGCATCGATCCCTGGCGCGTCGCCACCCGGCCTCTGGGATGCTGGGGACGTGGCCATCCTGATCGACCCCCCGAACGTGCCGTGGCGCGACCGGATGTGGTCACACTTGGCCTCCGACACCTCGCTCGAGGAGTTGCACGCCTTCGCCGCCCGGCTCGGCGTGCCCGCCCGCGGCTTCGACGGTGACCACTACGACATCCCGGCCGAGGCCTACCAGGCGGCCCTGGCGGCAGGTGCCGAGCCAGTGCGCAGCCGGGAACTGGTCCAGCGGCTCAGCGCGGCGGGGCTGCGTCGCCGCAAGACGCCTCGAGTGCGCTGATCTCGGCGGCCAGGTTCACCCGCGCCGCAGCGTCCCAATGCGCCCGCCCGTACGCCGTACGGAAGAGGTGGTCGCGCCCGGTCAGGTCGCGCAGCACGGCCAGCCGGCCCCGGGTGAAGTCGGCGTCCGGCACGGCGGCGAAGTCACGGCGTACGTCGGCGGCGTACTGCCGGTAGCGCTCGGGAGCGGCAGCCAGGATGGCGAGGTCGGCATCGCACAACTGCTCCCCGGACGTGTCGCCGGGCGCCGGATCATGGTGCTCGGTGAGCCGGACCAGCCGGGCCACCTCGGCGACGTCCAGCCCGGGTACGCCGAGCGCCTCCAGTTCGCGGGTCGCCATCCGCGCCGAGAGTTCCTCGTTGCTGGTCGCTCCCGGTGATTGCGGACTGGTCTCGTAGACGGCGTCGTGGAACCAGGCCGCCAGTGCCACCTCGGTGCCGTGCGCGCCGAGTTCGTCGAGCCGGTCGAGCACCTCGGCGAGGTGCCGTTCGTCGTGATAGCCGCGCCCGGTCGACCAGGCGTGCAGCAGCCGTTCGCGGAGCTCGTCCCCGGTGGCAAGTGGCCAAGGCAACATGGCTGCCATGGTGCCTGACGCGACGCGCCCCGCGGTGATGGGGGAGAATGTGGCCCATGTCCGAAGCGAAGCCGGTGAAGCGCCCCAGGCACCTGATGGACCCCAACAACCCGGTCCGCAACGCGCCCAGCAACGACCGCTCGCTGACCCGGGTGCAGAAGTGGGTCATGTCCACGCTCGCGGTGAGCACCATCCTGCACCTGCAGGTCGGCCTGATCCTCTTTGCCCGCTCCTTCGGCGACGAGCACCACAGCAGCCAGGTCGGGGTGATGGTGATCTCCGCGATCTTCGGCATGCTCGGCGCCGCGGCCGGGATGGCCATCCACCAGAAGAATCCACTCAACGGGTGGCTGCTGCTCGGGACGATCCCCACCCTGGTCGCGATCCCGTTCGTCTTCTGATCGTTTCTGCTTCGAAACACCGCCCTCGCGGGACCTTGGAGCCTGGGGAACCGGGAGGCGCCGGTTATCGTCGTACCCTCATGAAGCCACTTCTCGGACTCCTGCTCGCCCTCCTGCTCGCCACCACGCTGGCCGCGTGCGGAGACCAGGACGCTGCCACCGATCCATCGACGCCTGGCACTCCGGGTGGCACGCCCCCGGCGCCTGCCGACGGACCGGCCTCCGATGACCCGCCCCCCGGATCCACTACGCCCGACCAGGGGGGCGAGGTGGTCGCGCTCCTCAGCGAGAGCGCGGCCGGCGGATCGGTCGAGGCCGAGGTGACGGTCCTGGACAGCGACCAGGCGGTCGAGGCGTACGTCGGTCAGTTCACCGGCCCCACCCTGGCCGACCAGGTGCGCGACGCCGTTGCCGCAGCCGCCCCGGGGCCGGGCCAGGTGGTGGTTGGCGCCGTGGTCTGGCTGGGCTGCGAAACCCCCGCCGGGGCAGTGGTGGAGGCGAGTGACCGGGTGCGCCTGGTCGCGAACCCGAAGCCGGTCGCCAAGGTCGAATGCCTGGTCCCGGTGACCACGGTCGCCCTCGCGGTGGTCGACGCCGCCACGGTCGCGGGCTGAGCCCGGGCTCTTTCGCGGATCGGCTGATCCTGTCGGGGGAGTGCGGCACCATGGCCCCATGCCAGCACGCACCTTCCCGGCCGAGCCGAAGTTCGTCAACGGGGCCGAGCGCGAGGTCTTCGAGACCCTGCGCGACGGCCTCGGCGACGACGACGTGGTGATTGCCAACCTGCGCCTGACCGACGAGGCCAAGGACCATGAGGCCGACTTCGTGGTGCTGATGCCCGGGATCGGGATCGCGGTGCTGGAGGTCAAGGGCGGGTCCGTCTGGTTCGACGCCGAGGGCTGGAAGCAGAGGCGTGGCGGGGGCGAGGTGCGCATCGACCCGGTGGAACAGGTGCGCACCACGAAGTACGCGATCCGCAGCTACGTTGCCGCCGACGAACGGTGGGGGCGACGCAACCACGTCGCCTGGGGGCACGGGTTGGTCACGCCCCACGCCGAGTTCGGCAACGACTTCACGGTCCCCGAGTTGCCACGCTGGGCACTGCACGACCGGACCGAGATGGCTGGCCTGGGTGGCCGGCTGAGGGAGATGACCTGGGGGCTGGCGCAGGGCAAGACGCCGCCGACGTACGACGAGGTCGAGCTGATCCTTGAGATCCTGCAGGGGCGCAAGCACACGGCGTACGACGTGAACGCGGACTCCGACGCACGGGCGGCGGACGCCGAGCGGCTCACCCAGGATCAGTTGATGCTGCTCAAGGTGACCCGCCTGCTCAACCGGGTCGAGGTGCGGGGCGGCGCGGGCTCGGGCAAGACGGTGCTGGCGCTCGCCCAGGCGAAGGAACTGACCCGCAGCGGCAAGCGCGTGGCGGTGCTCTGCTATTCGCTCGGTCTGGCTGCCTGGATGCGGCGCGAGGTCGCCACGTGGCACCGCCGGAGCAGGCCCGCCTTCGCCGGCACGTTCCACTCCTTCGGCATCCAGTGGGGCGCACCCGCGGATGCGCCGCGGACCGACAGTGACTTCTGGGAGCACACGTTGCCGACCCGGATGGACGAACTGGCCGACGGCCTGGCGGACCGGGACCGCTATGACGCGGTGATCGTCGACGAAGCGCAGGACTTCGCGGAGTCGTGGTGGTCGCCGGTGCTCAAGGCGCTGCGCGACGAGGAGGAGAGCGGGCTCTATGTCTACTCCGACGAGAACCAGCGGATCTTCGCCCGCTTCGGGCGTCCGCCGGTGCCGCTGGTCCCGCTGGTGCTGGACCACAACCTGCGCAACACCCGGCAGATCCACGAGGCCTTCGGTCCGCTGGCGCCCTCGCGGATGTATTCACGCGGCGGCGACGGGCCCGAGGTCCGGTTCATCCCGGCCGCGGCCGACGGCGCCGTCGCCGCGGCAGACGATGCGATCGACGCCCTGCTCGAGGAGGGGTGGCGCCCCGAGAACGTGGCCCTGCTGACCACCGGGCACCGCCATCCCGTTCAGGTGGAGCGGACCACGCACCGCAGCCAGGAGGAGTACTGGGAGACCTGGTGGGATGACGGCGACGTCTTCTTCGGCCACGTCCTGGGCTGCAAGGGCCTGGAGCGCCGCGTGGTGGTGCTGTGTGTCAACGAGTCGACGGTGCGTGAGCGCTCCCGTGAGCGCCTCTATGTGGGCATGTCGCGGGCCACGGATCTGCTCGTGGTGGTGGGGGATCCGGGCGTGATCCGGGAGATGGGTGGGGACCAGGTGGCCGCCCGTCTGGGACTCTGATCCGCGCGCCCGCTGCACATTTGGAATAATGCGGTCCAATGACCTCCGAGACAACGCCGACCGGGGAGACGCCCAGCGAGGTTCTCCTGCCCTACGACGACAACCGCTTCGAGAGTGATCCCGTCGAAGTGTTGCCGGACGATCCAGGGTTGCCGATCGGCTGGGAAGCACTCGCCCCCGACCCCGAGGACGCCGCGGATGTCGAGCGGCTGACCGAGTTGTTGCGCGCCCACGAGGATGCCGGCCGGGGCTGGCCGGGCGCCTCGAAGGACGACGTCCTGGTAGAGGTCTCCGAGCACGGCCTGAAGATGCGCGAGAACCTGGTGATCCGTGACCGATCCGGCCGGATCCGTGCCTGGGCGAGCGTGCACGACCGCTCCATCAATCGGATGCTCTATGTCCACATCATCGAGCGCGGCCTCCCACAGACGGTGGTGGATCGCTGCTCGGAGGTGATGTTCGCCTGGGCCGAGGGGCAGGCGCGTGCGGTCGGTGCGGCCCGCGGGCTGGAGACCCAGCAGATCGACACCGGAGCCTTTGCCGACGACGAGCGCCAGCACAAGTTGCTCGAGAACGCCGGCTTCACCCGGGTCCGGACCTGGTGGCAGATGAGCCGCGCGGTCACCGCCGAGGAGGCGGTACTGGTGCCCGACCCCGAACACTGGGAGCGCAAGGGTGTCGTCTTCCGGCAGGTCCGCCGTGAGGGCGACGGGCTGCCTGACGTGGACGACCTGCATGCGGTTCATGACGTGCTGGAGTCGGCCTTCACCGACCACTTCAACTCCTCGGAGGAGACCTTCGCCGAGTTCGTCCACCGGCTCCGTGAGGACCCCGGTCACCGTTGGGACCACTGGTGGCTGGCCGAGATCGTCGACGGTGAGGCCGGTGTCGCCGAACCCGCGGGTGCCCTGGTCGGCACCGTCTCGGAGTCATCGACCGGTCCGGACGGGTCGTACGTCGCCTACATCGGGGTGCTCTCCTCGGCCCGGGGCCGGGGCGTGGCCAAGGGCTTGTTGAAGACGGTGATCGCCGATGCCGCCGAACGCGGCCGGGACCGGGTCGGTCTCGAGGTCGATGCCGACTCCTCGACCGGTGCCGACCAGCTCTATGTGGGGATGGGCTGGAAGACGAAGTACGTCACCGAGTCCTGGCACAAGGATGTCCCTGTCGCGGACTGAGGAGTGAGCCGAGGTGTGCCGAGGGACGAGGTACGCCGGAGGCGAGCCCCGCAGGTTCGTGACGAAGAGTGCCCTGTCGCGGACTGAGGAGTGAGCCGGGCCTCAGGCCAGGAAGGCGCGGATTTCGTCGTGGTAGCCCTCAGGGGTGAGCAGGAACGAGTCGTGGCCCCACGGCGAGCTGAGCTCGCGGAACCGGACCGCGACGCCGCGCCGATCGAGCTCGGCGACCATCCGCTGTGACTGGCGGGTGTCGAAGCGCCAGTCGGAGTCGAAGCTGAGGGCCAGGAAACGGGTCGCGGTCGCGGCGAGGGCCTCGTCGGTCCCGTCCTCGGCGAACGGATCGAAATAGTCCAGCAGGCGACTCAGGTAGAGGTAGGAGAGCGGGTCGAAGCGGCCCAGGAACGTCATCCCCTGGTGCTGCAGGTAGTGCTCGACCTCGAAGTCGGGACCCATCCGCATCCCTGCCCCGGGCTCGCGCCGGCGACGGTCGAACTTCAACCTCATCGACTCGTCGGAGACGTAGGTGATGTGGGCCATCATCCGGGCCACCTTCATCCCGATCCGGGGCGCGGTGCCGGCGGCGACGTACTGCCCGTCGTGGAAGTCGGGGTCGGTCAGGATCGCCTCGCGCCCGACCGCGGAGAAGGCGATGTTCTGGGCGGACAGCAGCGAGCTGGCCGCGACCAGGACGGCACGCTCGACCTGCTCGGGGGCGTCGATCACCCACTGGAGCACCTGCATCCCGCCCAGGGAGCCGCCGACTGCGGCGTACAGGCGCTCCACGCCCAGGTGCGCCAGCAGGGCCCGGTGGACGGCGACCAGGTCGGACATGTGCAGCAGCGGGAAATCCAGCCCGTACGCCGTCCCGGTGGCGGGATTGGTCGAGGAGGGGCCGGTGGTGCCGGAGCAGCCGCCGAGGATGTTGGCCGCGATCACGAAGAAGCGGTCGGTGTCGACCGGCTTGTGGTGCCCGATCAGGTTGTCCCACCAGCCGCGCTTCTTGGCGCCGAGGTGGAGCCCCGCGGCATGGGCATCGCCGGTCAGGGCGTGGCAGATGAAGACGGCGTTGTCGCCGCCGGGGGAGAGCTCGCCGTAGGTCTCGTAGGCGACCTCGACCGGTCCGAGGGTCTCCCCGGAACGCAGGACCAGCGGGTCGTCCTGGGTGAACAGGACGACCCGCTGAGTCTCCACGTGCCCCAGCGCGCTGCTCAGGGCAGCGCTCCGTGGCTCATCCTGGGTGCGGGATTCACTTGCTGGCAGTCAGGGCCTGCTCGAGGTCGGCGATGATGTCGTCCGCGTGCTCGATGCCGACCGAGAGGCGCACGGCCTCCTCCGGGACGCCGGCCGCCGCGAGCTCCTCGGCAGTCAACTGCGAGTGCGTGGTGGTGGCGTTGTGGATGGCCAGCGACTTGGTGTCGCCGATGTTGGCCAGGTGGCTGAAGAGTTCGAGCGCCTCGATGAACTTCTTGCCGCCCTCGCGACCCGACTTCAGGCCGAACGAGACCAGGGCGCCGTAGCCGCGTCCGGTGAAGGTGCGGTCGGCCACCTCCTTGTAGGGGCTGTCGGCCAGGCCCGGGTAGCTCACCCAGGCGACGGCGTCGTGGCCGGAGAGGTATTCGGCGACCTTGAGCGCGTTCTCGCTGTGCCGCTCCATGCGCAGCGGCAGCGTCTCCAGGCCCTGGATGAAGAGGAAGGAGTTGAACGGGGCGATCGCGGCGCCGGTGTTGCGCAGCAGCACCGTGCGGGCGCGGATGATGTAGGCCAGGTTGCCGACGGCCTCGGTCCAGACCACGCCGTGGTAGGCGCCGTCCGGCTGGGTCAGGCCCGGGAAGCGCTCGGAGTGCGCGGCCCAGTCGAAGTTGCCGGAGTCGACGATGACGCCACCGATCGAGGTGCCGTGGCCGCCGATGAACTTGGTGGCGGCGTGGACGACCACGTCGGCGCCGAGCTCGAACGGCTTGCACAGCAGCGGGGTCGGGGCGGTGTTGTCGACGATCAGCGGCAGGCCCTGGGCGTGGGCGGCGTCGGCCCAGGCCTTGATGTCGACCACGTTGATCTTCGGGTTGCCGACGGTCTCGGCGAAGACCAGCCTGGTCTTGTCGTCGACGGCAGCGGCGAGCTCCTCGGGCTTCTCCGGGTCGACGAAGCGGACCTCGATGCCGAACTGGGGCAGCGTGTGCGCGAAGAGCGCGTACGTGCCGCCGTACAGCGTGGAGAGGGCGACGATGTTGTCGCCGGAGTAGGTGAGGTTGAGCACCGCGTAGGTGGAGGCGGTGGAGCCCGACGCCACGGCCAGGGCGCCGACGCCGCCCTCGAGGGCAGCGATGCGCTGCTCGAAGACGTCCTGGGTCGGGTTCATGATCCGGGTGTAGATGTTGCCCGGCTCGGCCAGCGAGAAGAGGTTCGCGGCGTGCTCGGTGTCGTTGAAGACGTAGGAGGTGGTCTGGTAGATCGGCACGGCACGGGCGTTGGTGGCCGAGTCAGCCTCCTCCTGCCCGGCGTGGACGGCAACGGTTTCGGGGCGATGGGTCACGGTGGTGTTCCTTTCGGATTGGACCGCGGTGTCGCGGGCCGCTGGGGTTGTGCCGGAAAGTCTAGTGATTCACTCAACTTCGAGCGGCTGTGTCACGTGTCGAGACGGGGCGCCTCCGGATGCGATTGAACCAGTTCCTTCCAGGGTCCGCAGGCGGTGCCCGAAAGGCGACACGGAGTCGTTCGGTCCATGTCGCCCGGGGTTTGCCGGAAGTCGAGGGCCGCGGCCTACACTGACGCGAGTCCAGCGCCTACGTCACCTGCATCGAGGGGTCCACAGCATGCGTGTCTCTGTCATCGGCACCGGTTATCTGGGTGCAGTGCACGCTGCCGGGATGGCCGAACTGGGCTTCGACGTGATCGGGATCGATGTCGACGCGGCCAAGGTCGAGGCGCTCTCTGCGGGCCACGCGCCCTTCTATGAGCCCGGGCTGGAAGAACTGCTCGCCCGGCACGTCGGGCCCGGCGGCAGGCTCCGCTTCACCACCGACTTCGCCGAGGCGCGCGGGGCCGAGGTGCACTTCCTGTGCATCGGCACCCCCCAGGCGTCCGACTCCGACGCAGCTGACCTGACCTTTGTGGAGGCCGCGGTCCGCTCGCTGGCCGAGCACCTGGTCGACCAGGAAACCCTGGTCGTTGGCAAGTCGACCGTGCCGGTGGGCACCGCGGCGCGGATGCAGGACCTCCTCACCTCGATCGCCGGAGCAGGCGTCGAGCTGGCCTGGAACCCGGAGTTCCTGCGCGAGGGGTTCGCCGTGGAGGACACGCTGCGTCCCGACCGCCTCGTGCTCGGGGTCACCAGCGACCGTGCCGAGGCGCTGCTGCGCACGGTGTACGCCGCCACGATCGAGGCCGGGACCCCGGTCGTGGTCAGCGACTTCGCCACTGCCGAACTGGTCAAGGTGAGCGCCAACGCCTTCTTGGCCACCAAGATCTCGTTCATCAATGCCATGTCCGAGGTCTGCGACCTGGCCGGCGCCGATGTCGGCGTGCTGGCCGACGCAATCGGGTTCGACGAGCGGATCGGGCGCAAGTTCCTCAACGCCGGGCTCGGCTTCGGTGGCGGCTGCCTGCCCAAGGACATCCGCGCCTTCCGCGCCCGGGCCACCGAACTCGGCGCGGGCGAGACCTTCAACTTCCTCGACGAGGTGGACCGGATCAACGTCGCGCGCCGGGCGCGGGTGGTCACCCTGGCCGAAGAACTGCTCGGCGACCTGGCCGGGCGCCGGATCGCGGTCCTGGGGGCCTCCTTCAAGCCGAAGTCGGACGACGTACGTGACTCGCCCGCCCTCGATGTGGCGAGCCGACTGGTGGCAGCAGGGGCCGACGTACGCATCTTCGACCCGGTCGCCGGTGGCACCGGCAAGCGTGCCTTCCCCGACCTCACCTTCGTCTCCTCCATCGACGAGGCGGCCGAGGACGCCGAGGCCGTGCTGCACCTGACCGAGTGGCCCGAGTTCCGTGAGATCGACCCGGCCGTCCTGGCGAAGGTCGTCGCCACCGCGAACGTGATCGACGCCCGCAACTGCCTGGACCGCGACGCCTGGCGCGCCGCCGGCTGGACCTATCGCGGGCTGGGAGTCCAGTGAGCCGCCCAGCGTCAGCAGCCGTCACACCGGTCTCGGTGGTGATGCCGGTCCTGGAGGAGGAGCTCTATCTCGAGGAGTCGGTCCGCCGCGTGCTCGCCCAGGATTACCCGGGCGAGTGGGAACTGATCCTGGCGATCGGCCCCAGCAAGGACCGCACCCAGGAGATCGCCGAACGGCTGGCCGCCGCGGACGAGCGGATCACGCTGGTCGCCAACCCGAGCGGTTACACGCCCAACGCACTCAACGCCGCGCTGGCCGTGGCGCGGCACGAGTACGTCGTCCGCGTCGACGCCCACGGCTTCCTGCCGCCACGGTACGTCGAACGCGTGGTGGCCCTGCTCGACGAGACCGGCGCGGCCAACGTGGGCGGGCTGATGCGGGTGGAGGGCGACTCACCCTTCGGTGACGCCGTCGCGGCCGCGATGACCTCACCGCTGGGCATCGGCGGCGCCAGCTTCCACACCGGCGGTGAGGCCGGGCCGGCACTGACCGTCTATCTGGGCTCGTTCCGGCGCTCGGTGCTCGAAGCGGTCGGCGGCTTCGACGAGCACTACCGGCGTGCCCAGGACTGGGAACTGAACTACCGGATCCGCAAGTCCGGGGGAGTGGTCTGGTTCGATCCGGACCTGGCCGTCACCTACCGCCCGCGCCGCGACTTCAAGGCCCTGGCCCGGCAGTTCTTCGGCTCCGGCCAGTGGCGTCGCCAGATCGTCGAGGAATACCCCGACACTGCTTCGGTGCGCTATCTCGCGCCGCCCACGGCGACTGCGCTGGTGCTCGGCGGCACGGTGCTCGGCCTGATCGGGGTGGTCGGTGCGGCTCGCGGGAACAAGCCCGTGGCGCTGGGCCGGCTCGGCTTCCTGGCCCCCGGAGGCTATGCGGCTGCCGTGCTCGCCGGGTCCGCCGTGGTGGGCCAGCAGCAGGGCCTCTCTGCACGGGCCAGGGTGCTGCTGCCGCCGGTGGTGGCCACCATGCACCTTGCCTGGGGTTGGGGCTTCCTGCGCGGCATCGACAAATCCCTGCGCCGCTGACGACGTCGCCCTCCCCTTCCAGCTGTAACGCGGGGTCCGTGTCGCTTGAGTAGTGCTGTGACGCGCGTTTTCATCAACAGCACCGCACAAGTGGCGACGTACGTCGCGTCACCAGCACCGCACAAGGTACGCCGGGACTAGAGGCTGGCCAGGTGGTCCACGAACTCGACGGACTTCGTGGTCCAGTCATGGTGGTCACGGGTGTAGGCATGGCCGTTGGCGCCGAGGCGGTCGCGCTTGTCAGGGGAGTTCGCCAGCGACCGGATCGCCTCCGCGCTCGCCATCGTGTCGCCGAAGGGCACCACGATCCCGGCATCGGCGGCTTCCACCACCTCTACTGCCTTCGGCAGCGGCGTGGTCACCACGGGGACGCCGTGGGCCATGTACTCGATGACCTTGGTCGGCTGGGAGTGCCGATAGTTCGGCTCGTCGTGGAGCAGGGAGAGCCCGGCCAACGCGCCGTCCAGTTCCGCCATTGCCTCGCCATGGGTGCGGAAGCCGAGCCAGGTCAGGGCATTGGTCCCCGAGTTCGAGGCCGCTTCGAGAGCGGCCGCTGCCTCGGCATCGGCATGGCCGATGACGCGCACCGCGATCCCGTCGCCGGCCAGCGCCGCACCGAGGTCGATCAGGTCCTGTACGCCGCGGGCACGGGAGTTGTGGCCGACATAGACGACATGGCGGCCACCGCCGGCGGGGAGTGTCGCGGGCACCCGGGTCGTGTTGGGCACCACCAGGTGGTCCTTGCGGAACCGGTGCTGGTAGTCGTGCTCGGCCAGGATCAGGTGGTGCCGGTTCTCCGCCCCGAGTTCGAGGCGGCGTACGGCCCAGGCCGCGGGGCGGGCGATCCAGCCCGGCAGCCACGGCTTCATCGTCAGCGCAGCAGCGGTGTCTTCGTGCACGTCCCACACCACGTTCGCCAGGCCACTGGTGCGAGCGGCCAGGAGCAGTTCCGGATCGTGCAGCAGTACGACGTGGTGGGCAGCACCGCGCTCGCGCAACAATCGCCGGGCAGCGCGGAGGGCACCGATCCGGCGCCGGCCCTGGGCACGTGGGAGGTTCACCGGCTCCAGGCTGGCCACCTCGGGGAGGGGGAGGCCATAGCCGGTAAACGGCGCGGCGTACGTGACCTGCCAGCCAGCCTCGAGCAGCGCCGCGATCTCGCGGTGCCGGATCCGGGCGTCCTCGGGGTGGTGCACCACCGTGACGACCAGCGCGCGACGCTGCATCAGGCCTTCGACTCCTGGGCACCCGGCGCGGGCGTCTTCCCGGAAGGCTCCTTCGTGGCGTCCTTGGCAGGAGCCGGCTTGTGGCCCAGTGGCTTGGGGCGGGCCGTGGACTTCTTCGCAGCCGGCTTGCCGGTCTTGGCGGCGTACGCCTCGAGGACCTCGTCGGTGCTGCCGTCCATCTTCAGGACCCCGTGATCGATCCACAGGGTCCGGTCACACATCTGCCGGATGGTCGACATCGAGTGGCTCACCAGGAGCACGGTCCCGGCCTCGGCCCGGATCTCGTCGACCCGGTCCCTGCTGCGGGCGCGGAACTCGGCGTCGCCGGTGGAGAGCGCCTCGTCGATCAGCAGGATGTCGGGACGCGCGGCCGATGAAATGGCGAAGCGGAGTCGCGCACCCATACCCGAGGAGTATGCCGCCATCGGCAACTGGACGAACTCGCCGATGTCGGCGAACTCGACGACTTCATCGAAGCGCTCGGCCACCTCGGCTGGCGTCAGTCCGAGGGCGAGGCCACCGAGGACGATGTTGCGCTCACCCGAGAGTTGCGGCATCAGCGCTGCGTTCACGCCGAGGAGGGAGGCGGTGCCGTTGGTCCAGATCCGGCCGTCGGAGGTCGGCAGCACCCCGGCGATGGCGCGCAACAGGGTGCTCTTGCCTGAGCCGTTGTGTCCGATGATCCCGATCGACTGGCCGTGGTGGGCGACGAAGGTGATCCCCTTGACCGCGTGCACCGAGTCGACGGCGCCGACGTGGCGGCCCAGGGTCTTCCAGTTCCGTTGCTGCTTCTGGGTGAGCCGCTTGCCGCCGTACGTCTTGTACGTGACATGGACGTCGTCGACGATCAGCGAGGGCGTCGGCGGCCCGTCGCCCTCGTCGGCGTACTGGGTGGTGGGCAGGTCGATGTCAGCCACGGCCGTAGGACTCCTCTGCCTGCCAGAAGAAGATGAACCCGATGACAAGGGTGCCCAGTGCCCAGCCGACCGCCCACAGCCAGGTGGAGGGGGTCATCGGGACGCCCTCGAGAAGCGTGGAGCGGACCAGGCGCAGGAAGACCGCGATCGGCTGGTTCTCCAGGAGCGGCGCGAAGGCGCTGTCGCCGGCGTAGTGCTCGATGGAGAAGAAGACGCCGGACATGTACATCGCGGCGCGCAACACGAACGGGATCAGCTGCTGCACGTCACGGAACTGGACCACCAGGCGGGCACAGATGAAGGCGATCCCGGTGCCGAAGAGCCAGGCGAGCAACACGGCCACCGGCATCAACAACATCGCGGGCGAGAGCGGTTCGTCGGTTGCCGGGACGATCAGCAGCAGCACCAGCAGGGCCGGGAGCAGGGTGAAGAGTTCGGAGAGGACGGTTGCCACCGGGAGGAGTGCACGGGGGAACTGCAGCGCGGTGATCACGCCCTGGTTGCTGGTGATCGCCTTGGCGCCGTTGCTGATGCAGGCCGAGACGAAGTGGAACATGAAGACGCCGGCGACCAGGAACCCGACGAAGTTGTCGATGCCCCGGTCCGTCTTCAGGATCAGTCCGAAGACCATGAAGTAGACGGTCGCCCACAGCACCGGGTTCAGGATGGCCCAGACCTGTCCCAGATAGCTGCCCTGGTTGCGCGCGTAGGCCTTGGACGAGGCGAGCCGGAACGCGAAGTGGCGCCGTTGCCACATGGTGGCCAGGTAGGCGCCCAGCGACGGTCGTACGCCGACCGGTTCCAGCCCGTGCTCCTGGGCCAGCGCCGCCAGTTGCTCCGAGGTCAGGGTGGTGACGCTCGAACCCGAGGGGCCTGCGTGGCTCTCCGGCTTGCTCACCTGTGGCTTCTCCTCGGACTGGCTTCGTGGTCGTGGGGTGGTCGGGAACTTGCGGGAAACGTGGACGCATTCTGCCCCACGCGCCACCCAGCGTAGGCAAGAGCGTACGTCCCCGGCGGGTTTTTCGCCGTACGGCGCGCGTGTGAAACCGGCTACCACCGTCCGGCCAGGGGGTCTCCTAGACTCCGCTGGGTGGAGCCATGGAACACCTTCATCGAGGGCGACAACCTCGAGGTGCTGCCCACGCTCGAGCGGGCGAGCGTGGACGTGGCCTACATCGATCCGCCGTACAACACCGGGAGTGAGTTCGCCTACGTTGATCGCCGAGGCGTCGGGAAGGACCGGCACCGGGCCTGGCTGGAATTCATGCGCCCCCGGCTGGAACAGGCGCGTGAGGTGCTCCGCGCAAGCGGCGCGATCTTCGTCTCGATCGATGACAACGAGGTGGCACACCTGCGGCTGCTGATGGACGAGGTCTTCGGCGAGCGGAACTTCATCGCCCAGGTGGTGGTGAACCTCAACCCCAAGGGACGCCAGCTCGGCAACTTCTTCGCCACCTCGCACGAATACCTGCTGGTCTATGCCCGGGACATCGCGGTGTGTGCGCTCGATGCCAGCTCCGCCGAAATGGTCCGCGCGTCGGACTTCCCGCACGAACTGGCCGATGGGCGCCGCTTCCGCTACCTCCCGTTGCGCAACACGAACAAGAAGTTCAATCCGGTCACGGCACGGACGATGCACTACCCGTTGTGGGGTTCGCCGGCCTCGGGGCGGGTTGCCACGGAGCCGTTCGAGGATGCCGTCGAGGTGTTCCCGGTCTTCGGCGACGGAGCGCCTGCGGTCTGGCGTTGGTCGGCGGCGCTGGTCGGTGCCCGCGAGGATGACCTTGCCTGCCGCACGATCAAGGGACGGCTGGGGGAGCGGGTCGACATCTTCCAGCGTGACTGGTTGCACCCGGGGCGGCGCAAGAAGCTGAAGACGATCTGGCTGGCCGAGGAGGTCGGCTCGACCGACACCGCGGTCGCGGAGCTGAAGCAGATCGTGGGCCACGTCTTCGAGTCGCCAAAGCCGACCGGACTGGTACGCCGGATCCTGGCGTGCTTCGAACCCGATGCGGTGGTCCTCGACTTCTTCGCCGGCAGCGGTACGACGGGGCATGCGACGGCCCTGGCGAATGCGGCCGACGGTGGCACGCGGCACTGCATCTCGATCAACTCACCCGAGCCGACCCGGGCAGGCTCCAACGCGGCCAACGCTGGCCTGGCCACCGTCTCGGCGATCACCCGGGCCCGGCTGGCCGCCGTGGCCGAGGCGATCGGCGGTGGCCTCGTCGTACGGACCGGACCGTCCCCGGCGGTGGGCCCGGACGCCGACTAGACGCCGGCGGCCTTCTCCAGGGCCTGCAGTTCGTCGTCCAGGTGGGTGAGCAGGCGCTGCAGGTGCGGCACCGTACGCCGGCAGCCGGTCAGGCCGAAGCCCATCTGCCCGTCGTAGGAGGTGCAGGTGATGTTCAACGCCATGCCGTGGATCGGGATGGAGAGCGGATACATCCCGACCAGCTTCGCCCCGTTGAAATACTGCGTGGTCCGTGGGCCGGGCACGTTGGAGATGATCAGGTTGAACGGCGGTCGGACCACGCCCTGCATCCGCAACATCGGGGTGAGCATCGCCGGCGCCATGCCCAGCGCGCTCATGGCCAGGATCTGGGTGGACGACATCGACTTCAGCGCCTGCTTGCCCTCCAGCATCGAGGTGTGGATGGCCTTGAGGCGGCCCGCGGGATCGGGCAGGTCGGTGCCGAGCTTCACCATCACCACGCCGATCGCGTTGCCGCCGTCGGCCGAGGCGACCTGCGACTGCTTGGCGTTCAGGCCGACCGGGACCATCGAGACGAGCGTGGTCTCGGGGAGGGCATCGAGTTCCATCAGGTAGGTCCGCATGGCGCCACTGCACATCGCCAGGACCACGTCGTTGATCGTCGTACCGGTGGCCTTGCCGATCGCCCGCATCCGCTCCACCGGCCAGTCCTGGGCAGCGAAGCGGCGGGAGCCGGTGATGTTCTGGTTGAAGATGGTGCGCGGTGCATAGAGGGAGAGTGCACTGGTCTCGTTGCGCACCGATGAGTTGAGGGTGCGGATCAGGGCACCCGGCATCCCGGCAGCCTCGGCGCTGATGCCGAGCGCGGTGCGGAGTGCCTTGGCCGGGATCTCGGCCAGGTTCGCAGCGAGGCCACGCGTCGACTCGTCCGTGGTCCGGACTCCGCGTGGGCGCGGTCGCGCTGCCCAGGGGGCAGGCATGTCGCGCTTGTCCGGGTCGGAGCCGAGGACGCTCTGCAGCAGGCGCATCGCGGAGACGCCGTCGACCAGGGAGTGGTGGAGCTTGGTGTAGAGGGCGAGGCGGCCGTCGTTGAGGCCCTCGATGACGTGCGCCTCCCACAGTGGTCGTTCGTGGGCCAGGCGGGTGCCGTGCAGGCGCGAGCAGAGCTCGAGGAGCTCACGGACTCGCCCCGGCTCGGGCAGGGCGCTGTGGCGCACGTGGTGCTCGATGTCGAAGAGGTCGTCCTCGACCCAGGTGAAGTTGCCGGCGCCACCCAGGGTCCGCTTGGGGTGCTTGAGGAAGAGCGGTGCGACCTCGATCTCCGGGTCGATCATCTGCTGGTAGAGCTCGGATGCGTAGTGCTTGCCGGCCCCCTCGGGCTTCTCGAAGAGCTGGAGCCCGCCGACGTGCATCGGCATGTTCCGGTTCTCGGCGACCAGGAACGCAGTGGAGGTGGGATCGATCGGCGTGGCCACGCAGGACTCCTTCTCGACGTACGACGCCTTGCGGCGCGGTTTCCTCGATCCTTGCCTCCGGATGGCCGGCTGTCGAGGACCTCACTGTGTTGAACGTCAGGCACCGGTCGCGGTTACGCCGGGATGGACCCGGCTGGCGTGAACCCGGTTTCCGTCCACAGGCCGTCACTGACGGCTGGTTTTCCACAGGCTCCGCCGTACGCCGCCCACGCGGCCTACCGGATTCCTAGCGTGGACCGGACACGACAGCACTGATGATTAGGAGCACCACATGCACCGGATCGGAACCATGACCGGACTCCTCCTCGGCCTGCTGGCCGGGGTGGTCCTCACCCTGACCATGTCCCCGAGCAGTGCAGACGAGGGCGACGACTGGACGCCGCCGCCCGAGACGATCATCGCCATCGAGGGGGACGCCGTCAACGGCTTCGGCATCTACCACTACGACGGGACGGCGCTCTTCCCGCCCACGGACTCGGAAGCGCAGGCCGAATGCCAGGAATACGACACCCAGGTGGAGCGCGTGCGGTGCCGCACCGAGGTGCGCGTCTGGTATCGCGATCTGGCCCGGATGCAGCTGGCGCTGCGCTGGGCGTACGTCGCAGCGCAGCACGACTGAGCCCGGGGAGCGTGACTCAGAGGGAGGTGCGCAGCTCGTTGACCACGGAGTCCACCACCGCAACGAGGTCCCCGCCGGTCTCGGCCGCGACCGCCCGCTGGCGCTGGTAGGAGGCGCCGCGGCGGGGGATCTCGGCCACCGAGCGGAGTTCGTCCTCACAGTCGAGGCGGCGCGCCACCGGGGTGAGCCGCTCGAGGAGGTCGTCCAGGTCGTCGGTGATCAGCCGTTCGTTGGAGTCCGCATCGAGGATGATGATCGCGTCCAGCCCATAGCGGGCCGCGCGCCACTTGTTCTCCTGGACGTGCCACGGCGGCATCACCGGAAGTTCTTCGCCGGCGGCCAGGCGGGTGTCCAGGTCGACGACCAGACAGTGCATCAGCGCGGTCAGTGCTGCCATCTCCTCGACCGTGGAGACCCCGTCGGCCACCCGGTTCTCGATGGTGCCGATGGGGGGAGCGGGCCGGATGTCCCACCGGATCTCGGTCAGCTCGTCGATCACCCCGGTGGTCAACTGGTCGTGGGCGAAGGCCTCGAACTCCGACCAGTGCTCGAACTGGAACGGCAGGCCGGCGGTGGGCAACTGCTGGAACATCAGCGCGCGGTTGGACGCATAGCCGGTGTCCGTTCCGGCCCAGACAGGAGAGGAGGCCGAGAGGGCCTGGATGTGGGGATACTGGTTGAGCAGCGAGGACAGCACCGGCATCACGCGCGCTTGCTCGGGGAGGCCGACATGGACATGGACTCCCCAGATCAGCATCTGGCGGCCCCACCACTGGGTCCGGTTGATCAGCTCCTCATAGCGGTGCCCCTCGGTGAGTTGCTGGGCCGACCAGCTCGCGAAGGGGTGGGTGCCGGCGCCGAACAGGTCAACGCCGAGCGCGTCTGCGGCGGGCAGGACCACCGAGAGGGTTTCGCGCAGGTCCGCCATCGCCTCGGCAACCGTGTCACAGACACCGGTGACCACCTCGACGGTGTTGCGCAGCAACTCCTTGTGCACCTTCGAGGAGCCGCCGGGTTCCGGGGCGACCGCGGCGAAGAGGTCGGCCGCCGAATTCTGCAGGTCGCGGGTCGTCTTGTCGACCAGCGCGAACTCCCACTCGACGCCGAGCGTGGGGCGAGGGGAGCCATGGAAGTCGATGCGCACGGATACAGGGTTCCACACCTGGCCGCGCATGAAAGCATGCACGCATGGCAGAACAGTCCGAGGTCGCGCACACCCTCGACCTCAGCCTCAGGATCGGCGAGATGCTCCTGTCGAACGGGGCCGGTGCCGCGGACGTAACAGCCACCATGCATGCCGTCGCCCACCACCTCGGCGTACGGAACCCCATCATCGACGTGACCTTCACCAGCATGTCGATCAGCTACCAGTCCATCGAGGACGACGTGCCCCTGGTGATGATGCGCCAGGTCAAGCAACGCGAGATCGACTACGAGGACCTGACCCGGGTCGACCACCTTGTCCGTGACCTGCTCGGCAACCGGATCGACCTGGCCGAGGCGAGGGCGGCGATCGCCCGGCTCAGCTCCTCGGGGCACCACCGCAACCGGTGGGCGGTCACCGCCGGCTGGGGAGCGATGGCTGCAGGTGTCGCGCTGATGCTCGGCGGCAATCCACTGGTCTGCGCCATCGCCTTCGTCGCGGCGGCGACCATCGACCGGTTGCAGATCTACATGGCCTCGTACCGACTGCCGACCTTCTACCTCCAGGTGGCCGGCGGTGCCGTCGCCACCCTCTTCGCCGTGGCCGCGGCAGCGGCGGAACTCGACGTCGATCCCTCGCTGGTGGTCACCGCCAACATCATCCTGCTGCTCTCCGGGATCGGCTTCATGGGCGGCCTCCAGGATGCGCTGACCGGCTTCTACGTCACCTCGTGTGCGCGGTTGATGGAGGCGCTGCTGTCGACCGGAGGCATCATCGCAGGGGTCAGCGGTGGGCTCAGCGTCGGCAGCGTCCTCGGGGTCAGCGTCGGCCAGCTCGAGCCCGGGGCCAGTGACCTCACCACGATTGCGGTGATGGGCCTGGGGGCCGCCATCTGTGCGGCCGCCTTCGCCTTCGCGTCGTACTCCCCGAAGCGGGTGATGATCCCGATCGCCGTGGTGGCCTGGGTGGCGATCATGATCTCGTTCTCCATGCGGGAACTCGGCCTCGGCCGGATCTGGGGGGTCGCCGTGGCTGCCTTCTTCATCGGGCTGGTCACCTATTCGATCTCGGGCCGGATCAAGGTGCCGCCGCTGGTGATCGTGGTCTCGGCGATGGTGCCGATGCTGCCCGGCCTCTCCATCTATCGGGGCCTGGCGTTGCTCTCGGAGGGCGAGTTGATCGCCACCGGCCTGCTCTCGCTGATCACTGCTGCATCGGTGGCGACGGCGCTGGCCTCGGGCGTCATCTTCGGCGAGTACGTTGCCCAGCCCCTGCGTCGCGAGGCCCGCCGGATGGAGAAGCGCCTGGCCGGGCCACGCCTGGTCGGGCCGCTGCGCACCCGGAAGCGCCGCTCGGGTCGGTCCTGACCTGCCACCCGCCCCGCCCGAGCGTCCGTCCGCCCGCGCGTGCCCTCCGCCAGTTCGCACGCAAAAGCGCATATGCACCGCTTCGGCCCCCAGATTGCCGGATCAGGGGCGGAAACGGTGCATATGGGCAGTTGAGGCCCGGGCAGGGTGGTCGCGCGGTTGATGCCCGGGGCAGGGCTCAGGCGCCGGACTTCTTCTTCGGCATGAACCGCCGGCCCAGCACGGCAACGATGTCCTGGTAACGGGCGCCGGTGAACTTGGCCCAGTTGTGCAGCAGGTGGGCGTCGATGCCGACCAGCACCCGCGGCTTGCCGGAGAGCATGCCCGAGATGATGATGTCGGCGGCCTTCTCCGGGGTCATCCTGGCCAGCTTCTTGTCGAAGGTCGCGGCGGTGTTCGCCTTGTCCTCGCTGGCGGTGACCCGGGCATTGCGGGCGATCGCTGTCTTGATCCCGCCCGGGTGCACCACGGTGACGCCGACCGGGTGGCCAGCCATCAGCAGTTCCTCGCGCACGGCCTCGGAGAAGCCGCGCACGGCGTACTTGGTCGCGTTGTAGGCGCTCTGGCCCGGGATGGAGAGCAACCCGAAGAGGCTGGACAGGTTCACCACGTGGCCATCGCCGGAGGCGATCAGGTGGGGGAGGAACTCCTTCGTGCCGTGCACGACGCCCCAGAAGTTGATCCCGACGATCCACTCCAGGTCGTCGTACTCCATCTCCTCGAAGTCACCGGCCAGTGCCACACCGGCGTTGTTGATCACCACGTTGACCCGGCCGAAGTGCTCGGTGACGGTCGCGGCGTACGCCGCGAAGGCGGCGCGGTCGGAGACGTCGAGGCGGTCGCTGCGCACTTCGCGGGCGCCCGTGTTCTTGACCATGTCGACGGTCTCGGCCAGCCCGGCCTCGTCGACGTCGCTCAGGGCGAGCAGGGCGCCGCGGGCCGCAGCGTTGATGGCCAGGGCGCGACCGATGCCGGACCCGGCACCGGTGATCACCACGACCTTGTCGTCAAGCGTCTTCATGCGATTGCCTCTTCCTTCTCGTGGGCGGGGACGACGGCATAGTTCTCGGGGTCGAAGCGGGAGAGCAGCCGGCGGAAGGTGAAGGTGGCACCGGGCCACAAGGTGGTGTTGCGGCCGTGCTCGTCGAGGTACCAGCTGGCGCAGCCGCCGGTGTTCCACACGGTCGGCCCCATCTTCTCCTGCAGGTCCTCGTTCCACGCGACCTGCACGTCACGGTGCGGCTCGATGGCGGCGTACCCGCGGCGGCGCATCGTGCGGATCGCGTCGCGGACGTAGGCCACCTGCGACTCGATCATGAAGACCATCGAGGAGTGGCCCAGGCCGGTGTTGGGGCCGACGATCTGGAACAGGTTGGGGAAGCCCGCGACGGTGGTGCCCTTGTAGGCACACTGGCCGCTCGTGCGCCAGGTGTCGGCCAGTGTGGCGCCCCCGCGGCCGACGATGTGCTCGGCGATCGGCTGCTCGGTGGTGTGGAACCCGGTGGCCACCACGAGGACGTCGATCGGCCGCTCCACGCCGTCAGCGGTGACCACGGCATCGCCGGTCACCTTGGCGATCGGGTCGGTGACCACCTCGACGTTCGCCGACCCGAGCGCGGGGTAGTAGGTGTTGGAGATCAGGATCCGCTTGCAGCCGATGGCGAAGTCGGGGGTGACCTTCGCACGCAGGGCCGGGTCCTTGATGCCACGGGCGATGTTGGCCTTGGCGAGTTGCAGCGCAGGCCAGGCCAGCTTCGGGTTCCGGGTGAAGGCCGGTACATAGAGTTCGCGGCCCCAGTAGATAGCTGTACGCGAGAGCCGCTGGAGGAGCGGGACGTGGCGGAAGACGAACTTCTCCAGCCCGGTGTAGCGGCGATCGTTGCGCGGGATCACCCACGGGGCGGTCCGCTGGTAGACGTCGACATGGCCGGCGACCTTCTGCAACTCGGGGATGATCTGGATCGCCGAGGCGCCGGTGCCGATCACGGCAACCCGCTTCCCGCCCAGGTCGACGTCGTGGTTCCAGCGGGCGGAGTGGAAGACCTCGCCGGCGAAGGTGTCGATGCCGTCGATGTCGGGCAGCTTCGGCTCGGAGAGTCCGCCGGAGCCGCTAATCAGGGTGGTGGCGGTGACGGTGGTGCCGTCGGAGAGGTCGACCACCCAGTGCAGTGCCTCCTCGTCCCAGTGGGCGTGCTGGGCGGCGACCCCGAAGCGGAAGCGGTCCAGGATGTCGGCCTCCGCGGCGACCCGCTCGATGTAGGCCTGGATCTCCGGCTGCTGGGAGAAGGCCATCGACCAGTCGGGGTTCGGTGCGAAGGAGAAGCTGTAGAGGTGGCTCGGTACGTCGCACGCGGCGCCGGGGTAGTCATTGGCGCGCCAGGTGCCGCCGACGCCGGAGTCCTTCTCGATGACGAGGAAGTTGTCCTCGCCGTCCTCGGACAGCTTGATCGCGGCGCAGACGCCGGCAAAGCCGGCCCCGATGACGAGGTGGTCCACATGGTTCATGTCCACGACGCTACGCGTCTTGTTGAACAAGCGTCAATAGTCTTGCTGAAATCCATTCAGTAGCATGTCTCACATGGTCACTGGAACTCGTGTGCGGATGAGCCCGGAGAGTCGGCGCGAGCAACTCCTCGACCTCGGTGTCTCCCTGCTTGCCACACGCTCACTCGACGAGATCTCGATCGAGATGCTGGCCGAGGAGGCCGGGATCTCGAGGGGCCTGCTCTATCACTACTTCGGGAACAAACAGGACTTCCACGAGGCCGTCGTACGCCGTGCCGCCGACGACCTGATCGCCCAGACCGCGCCTCCCGAGGGCGGTGACCCGCTGGATCGGCTCCTCGCCTCGATGGAGTCCTACCTTGACTACGTCGTCGCCAACCACGAGGGCTATCTCTCCCTGGTCCGAGGTGCCTCGGGCGGTAACGCCCGGCTCCAGGAGATCTACGAGGAGGCCCGCGCAGCGTTGACGGACCGGCTCTTCACCGAGGACGGCGGACAACTCCTGGCCGACACCCCCGAGCACCGGATGCTCGTCCATGCCTGGACCGCTTTCTCCGAGGACCTCACCCTCGCTTGGGTGCGCGACCCCCAGGACGTGCCGCGCGAGCGGATCGTCGCCGCAATGACCGCGGCCCTGCCGGCGATCGTCGACGCCGTGTCCTGATCGGGCACAGATGCGACACCCGGGCGCCGGGTGGGGGAGAATGGACCGCGTTGTGAACGCTCCTGCCAAGATCACCTATCCCGACCTGCCGGTCAGCTCCCGGCGTGAGGAGATCGCCGAGGCGATCCGCGACCACCAGGTCGTGATCGTGGCCGGCGAGACCGGGTCGGGCAAGACCACCCAGCTGCCGAAGATCTGCCTCGAGCTCGGGCGTGGGGTCCGCGGGGACGGTCGCGGCAAGTTGATCGGGCACACCCAGCCACGCCGGATCGCCGCGCGGTCGGTGGCCGAGCGGATCTGTGCCGAGCTGGCCAGCGATGGGATCGGCGACCAGCTCGGCGACGTGGTCGGCTACCAGGTTCGGTTCACCGACCGGACCTCGCGCAGCTCCCGGGTCAAGCTGATGACTGACGGCATCCTGCTCGCCGAGTTGCAGCGCGACCGGATGCTGGAGAAGTACGACACCCTGATCATCGACGAGGCCCACGAGCGCAGCCTCAACATCGACTTCATCCTGGGCTACCTCAAGCGGCTGCTGCCCAAACGGCCCGACCTCAAGGTGATCATCACCTCGGCCACCATCGACCCCGAGCGGTTCGCCCGCCACTTCGCGGACTCCCGCGGCAAGCCGGCCCCGATCATCGAGGTCTCCGGGCGCACCTACCCGGTGGAGATCCGCTATCGCCCCCTGGCCGAGGTCCGCGGCGGGGCCGACGACGAGCGCGGCAGCGACCTGGACCAGGACGGCGAGGTGGTGGTCCGCGATCAGACCGAGGCGATCGTCGACGCTGTCCGCGAGCTCAGCGCCGAAGGCCCCGGTGACATCCTCGTCTTCCTGCCCGGCGAGCGGGAGATCCGCGACACCGCCGACGTGCTCAACGAGGCCAACCTGCGCAACAAGCTCGACGTCGTACCGCTCTATTCGCGGCTCTCCGCCGCCGAGCAGCACCGCGTCTTCGAGGCGCCCCGCCCGGGCCGCGGTCGCCGCGTCGTACTCGCCACCAACGTCGCCGAGACATCGCTGACCGTGCCCGGCATCCGGTACGTCGTGGACTCCGGGTTGGCCCGGATCTCGCGCTATTCGGTGCGCACCAAGGTGCAGCGCCTGCCGATCGAACCGATCTCCCAGGCTTCGGCCAACCAGCGCTCCGGGCGCTGCGGCCGGGTTGAGGCCGGTGTCGCGATCCGGCTCTACTCCGAGGAGGACTTCGAGGCACGCCCCGAGTTCACCGACCCGGAGATCCTGCGCACCAACCTGGCCTCGGTGATCTTGCAGATGGCCTCGCTCGGCCTGGGCGACATGGCCCGGTTCGGCTTCGTGGAGCCGCCGGACAAGCGGAACATCCAGGCCGGGACCCAGTTGCTCGAGGAACTCGGCGCGCTGGGCCAGGCAGGACGGTCACAGGGCGGTGCCAGGCGGGGGAACCGGCTCACCCGGCTCGGTCGGCGGCTGGCCCGGATGCCGATCGACCCCCGCCTGGGCCGGATGGTGCTGGAGGCTGAACGGCTGGGCTGCGTGCGCGAGGTGATCGTGATCGCCGCGGCGCTCTCGCTGCAGGACCCGCGCGAACGCCCCGAGGAGCAGCGCGCGCAGGCCGACCAGTTGCATGCCAGGTTCAAGGACCCGACCTCGGACTTCCTCACCCTGCTCAACCTGTGGCGCCACCTCAAGCAGGAGCAGAAGGAGCGCTCCTCGAGCGCCTTCCGGCGGATGTGCAAGGCCGAGTTCCTCAACTATCTCCGGGTCCGCGAGTGGCAGGACTTCGAGTCGCAGTTGCGCCAGGTCTGCAAGGAGATGGGCGTCGACCTGGGCAAGCCCACGGGCACTGCACGACCTTTGCGTCCGGCCCCCGACAAGGACGGCGCCGGGACAGCCGGCAGCACGTCCGCGCCGTACGACGCGGATGGCATCCACCAGGCGCTGCTCTCCGGCCTGCTCTCCCACATCGGTGCGCTCGAGGAGCGCGAACCAGCGCCGAAGGGGCGCAAGCCGGAGCGCCGCGGCCCCCGTGAATACCTCGGCGCCCGGGGCGCCCGGTTCGCGATCTTCCCCGGCTCCGGGCTGGCCCGGAAGAACCCCGAGTTCCTGATGAGTGCCGAACTGGTCGAGACCAGCCGCCTGTGGGCCCGCCAGAACGCCGCGATCAAACCCGAGTGGGCCGAACGCCTCGGCTCCCACCTGGTCAAGCGGACCTACTCCGAGCCGCACTGGTCGGCCAAACGGGCCGCGGTGATGGCACGCGAGAAGGTGACGCTGTACGGCGTACCCCTGGTCGCGGACCGGTTGGTCAACTACGGCCGGATCGACCCCGAGATGGCCCGGGAACTCTTCATCCGCCACGCCCTCGTATATGGCGAGTGGCCGGCGCTGGCGAGCGGCCGCTACCGCTTCCATGCGAAGAACACGGCCCTGCTGGCCGAGGCCGAAGAACTCGAGCACAAGGCGCGCCGCCGCGGCATCGTGGTCGATGAGCACACCCTCTTCGACTTCTACGACGCCCGGATCGGTGCCGAGGTGGTCAGCGGCGCGCACTTCGACACCTGGTGGAAGGAGGAGCGCCGGCGCAACGGCAACCTGCTCACCTTCGACCCGGACATGCTGACCCACGACGGCGCCGAGGAGGTCAGCGCCAGCGACTATCCGGCGCAGTGGCACGACGAGGGCCTGACCTTCTCGATCGGCTACAACTTCGAGCCCGGAGCGGTCGACGACGGCCTCACCATCGACGTCCCGGTCGCCACACTCAACCAGGTCGCACCCGACCAGTTCTCCTGGAACGTGCCCGGCCTGCGCGAGGAATTGGTGACCGCGCTCATCCGCAGCCTGCCGAAGACACTGCGGGTCAGCTTCGTCCCGGCACCCAACAAGGCCCGCGAATTCCTGGCCGCCGTGCCGCCGGGGGAGGAGCCGCTCCTGGACGCACTGGAGCGGTGGATGCGCTCGGTCACCGGGGTCGTGGTGCCGCGCGAGGCATGGGACTGGACGAAGGTCCCGGCCCACCTGCAGCCCACGTTCCGCATCGTCGACGAGGCCGGGCGCGAACAGGGTCGCGGCAAGGACCTCGACGCGCTCAAGGCACCCCTGCGACCCCGGTTCGCCGAGGCGATGGCCGAGGTCGCCGCAGATTCCGGGATCACGGTGACTGGCCAGACGGAGTGGACGTTCGCCACCATCGAGTCCTCCTTCAGCCAGGTCCGCGCCGGCCATGAGGTCCGCGGCTTCCCGGCCCTGGTCGATGAGGGGGAGAGTGTCGGCCTGCAGGTCTCCGGCTCGGCTGACGAGGCGGACGCCCGGCACCGGCTCGGCGTACGACGGTTGCTGCTGTTGGCGCTCGACGAGCGGGATGCGGTGGTCCGGGAGATCCTCGGCTCGCTGGGCAACACCGAGAAGCTGGCGCTGGCCGGATCGCCGTACCCGAGCGTCGCCGAACTGCTCGAGGACTGCCTGCTCGCCGTGTTGACCGATGCTGTGGACGCTCGCGAACCGGTGCGCGACATGGACGCCTGGCAGGCCCTGGTCGCCAGGGCCCGGGCGGACCTGGCGGACCGGGTCCGGACCGTGCTGGTCGACGTGATCCGGGTCCTGGCGGCGTGGCGGCGCGCGGACAAGGTGCTCAGCGGGCGGACCGAGATGACCACCCTTGCCGCCCTGGCCGACATGCGCGCCCAGCTGGACCGCCTGGTCCGGCGCGGCTTCATCGCCGAGGCCGGTGCGCGCCAGTTGCGCGAGATCCCGCGCTATCTCGCGGCGATCGAAGCGCGTCGTGACCGGCTCGAGGCGCAGCTCATGAAGGACCGCCAGTTGATGGACCAGATCGGCGACCTGCAGGACGCCTGGCTGCACCGGATCGAGGCCCTGCCCGAGGGACGCCCGCCCGGTGCGCACCTGCGCCAGGTGCGCTGGATGCTCGAGGAATACCGTGTCTCCCTGTGGGCGCAGCAACTCGGCACTGCCCAGTCGGTCAGCGATGCCCGGATCCGCAAGGCCCTGACCCAGCGCGAGGAGTGAGCCGGAGGTAGGGCAGTGGGTCGTAGGCTGGACGGGTGAGTTCGGACCCGAGGCAGCGCCCCCACCATCGCCCCGCGATGCAGGCCGGTGCGTTCTTCGACGGACTGATCGGCGGGACGGACCCGGCCCAGGTCAGCGAGGCGGCGGATCGGGCCGCGACATTGCTGGTGCGTGGCGCGGCGGATAGCGCGGATGCGGCTGTGGCGGACCGGCTGCTCCACCTGGCCGATGAGGAGGGGCTGGAGACCCTGGCCGAGCTCTGGTCGCATGCCGCCTTCGACTCGCTGGCCGGGTGCCTGTGGCGCCTCTACCTGCTCCGGGCCTGGGTCCATGCCACTCCGAACCTTGCTGCGGACCAGTTCGAGGTGGGCCGTACGGCGGCGCCGGTTGCCCGCGTCGTCGCGGGAGTCGCGGACCCGCCCGGGCCGGACCAGGTCCGCGCGATGATCGATGCCGTGCTGCGGGGGATCGCGGTGGCCGACTTCGCCGACGTACTCTTCCGGGCTGCTGCGTTCGCCCGGGTCGTCGCCGTGGGCCGGGCCACGCTGGAAGCCCCCGACGCGCAAGCGATGCTCGGCCTGGCCGAACAACTCGAGGCAGCGGGCCACCTGGAACTGGCGCACGCACTCGCCTGACGCCCCGCCACGGGGAGTTCCCGTGTCGTTCGCAGTCACCCAGCGCCTGCGAACGATACGACCCGTGTGGGTCCGAGGAGGTTGTCCGGCGGATTACACTTGCCAACGGTACGCCGGACCGCGGCAGCCCCGGGTCCCAAAATAAGCCGCTACGAGCGGCCACGCGCCGTGAGGCGCTCCCGGTTCGGCGTACCACGCGCTCTTCTGGCCTGATGTCGCTCGTGGTGCCCGCTAGGGTGCAGTGCATGGAAGCGACGTACGCACCCGAGGCAGATGGAGAGCCGGACCCCGGTGAGGTGGTCTGGGGCTGGGTGCCCTACGACGAGGACGCCAGCCAGGGCAAGGACCGCCCGGTGCTGCTGCTCGCCCGTGACGGTGATGCATGGCTGGCGCTGCAACTCACCTCGTTCGACCACGACACCGATGCCGAGCAGGAGGCGCGTGCCGGGCGCTTCTGGATGGACATCGGCACGGGGCCGTGGGACAGCAAGCGGCGGCCCAGCGAGGTGCGGCTGAACCGGTTGCTGCGCCTGCCCCGCGACGGCTTGCGCCGCGAGGGCGGGCCGCTGGAGAAGGGAACCTTCGACGCGGTGGTAGCCGCGGCGCGCGAGTACCTGCCGATCTGATCAGCCGATGCGGGCCGCGACTGCTGCGGCAGCCCGCTCGGCCGGCGTCTGCCCGTCCTCGTAGTTGTAGTCCATCCCCTGGCTCTCGATCACGACCAGGGAGACCCACGTGTCGTGGGTGTTGATCGCGACGCCCTGCCACACGTGCGCGTCGGCGAGGGCCGGGTCGCTGAAGTGGGCGACGTACGCCTCGGCGGTGCCGTGGGTGCTCTCCACCGGGAGCAGGTCGCCGACCTCGCTCTCGTCGGCGGTGATCGTCGTGGCGCAGTCCTGGTGCCAGGACAGGAGTACGTCGCGGAGTTGCTCGGCCGACTTCGTGTCGGCCAGCGAGGCCACCACCTGGGTCGCGGTGGCGTCGCCCGCGGTGTAGGAGACCGACTCCACGTCCTGCGCACCGATGTCGGTGAGCGAGGCCTTCTGGCAGGCGCCGAGCGGCTCGACGTCGCTGGCGCCGGATGCCTCGGACCAGGTGGTCTGCTCATTGAGCCCGGGCATCGCTTCGGCGCTGAGCAGCAGGTCGCTCGCCTGCTCCACGGCCGGGCCCGACGGGGGCGCGGCGGGGGTCTCCGAGGCGTCGTCCCCGGTCTCCGGGGCAGCGCTCGGTGCCTGGCTCGGCGTACTGCTCGGCTCGCCGCCGGTGGGGGTGCCGTCCTCGGTGCCACAGCCGGCCAGGGCAAGGGCCAGGCCGAGGGCGGCAACGGCGGCGGGGACGGAACGTCGGAGGCTGCACGGTCCAGGCATGCGCCCAACCCTAGTGCCTGGATGCACCCGAGGAGGTTTGCGCGCCGCGTGCCCGGATATCGTGTCCGGGAGACCAAGGGTGAGAAGGGTGCGGCAATGCTGAGGACACGTACGACGCTGGCGTGCGGTGCGCTGCTGCTGGCCTTCGTCGCGGGCGCCTGCACCACGAGCACCCAGCCACCCAAGGTGGACCCGACGGGTTCGGTCGCCGACCCCGTCGCCTTGACCTTCCTGGCCTATGGGCCAGCCGAGGAAGTCACCGCCATGGAGTCCATGGTGGCCCGGTTCAACGAGGAGAACCCGACCTACAAGGTCACCCTCGAAGCGGTCGACGACAGCGAGGACGTCATCGACCGGCTCAGCGGCGACAACCCGCCGGACATCTACCTGCTCTCCCAGCGCGACATCGCACGCGTGGCAGTGGAAGGCCTCAACCAGCCGATAGACGAACTGCTCGATGCGCGGAACGTCGACTTCAGCGACGCCTACAAGCGCGACGCGATCCAGGCCTACTCCTTCGACAACCACCTGCAGTGCATGCCATACGGCGTCTCCCCGATGGTCGTCTACTACAACACCAAGCTGGTCGACTTCGAGGCGATGGCAGCAACCGGCCTGGAGGTTCCCGAGACGCCGGAAACCCTGGCCGATGCCTGGGAGTGGAACCTGGAGCAGTTCGCCGATGCAGCGACCTGGGCGGCGAACTCCGCCCCGGGAGCCAGGGGCGTCTACATCGAGCCGTCCCTCGAGGGCCTGGCGCCCTTCATTTATTCCGGTGGCGGCAAGCTCTTCGACAACTCCTCCGAGCCGACCACCCTGGCCTTCTCCGATGGAGCGAGCCAGGAGTCGCTGACCGAGATCCTCACCCTCCTGCGCACCGAGGGCCTCGCGCCGAGTGCCGCCGACCTGGGGGACGGCACCGCACTGGACATGTTCAAGGACGGCCGGCTCGGCATGATCACCGGCTACCGCAACCTGGTGCCCGAGCTCCGCGATGCCGAGGGCCTGAGCTTCGACGTGATGCCGATGCCGACCCTGGACGCACAGACCACGGTCGGTGACGTGACCGGTCTCTGCATGGCCGCCAACCCCTTCAGCGTCTCCGCCGCAGCCGACTTCATTGCGTACGCCGTCGCTGCGGACTCCGTCGCCGAGGTGGCGCAGGCGGGCTATCTGGTGCCGGCCAACAACCAGGTCGCGGAGGGCGAGGACTTCCTGCAGCGTGACCAGGAGCCGGCCCGTGCCGAGGTGTTCAACGCCTCCGTGCGGGGCATCGTGGTTCCTCCGTTGCTCGAGTCGTGGGACCAGCTCGAGGAGTCGGTCAGCGTCCAGGTGCGGCGCCTGTTCACCGATCCCGACCTGGACCTGGTCGCCATCACCGAGGAGATCGACGCGATCTCGGCGCCCGTGGTGGCCCAACTGGTCGTCGACAAGGAAGCCATCGCCGAGGAACGGGCGAAGAGCCAGGAGACCGCCGTCCCGGAGAACGTGTCACCGACCAGCTGACCCGGGCACGGTCGCTAGCTGCTAGTCCGCTTCCGGAACGTCCGGCTCCTGATCGCCGGCCAGCGTCGCGTCGCGGACGACCGGTGCCACCAGCTCCACCTGCCAGGGCCGGGCACCGAGGTCACTGAGCATTCCGGCCGCGTCGGAGAGCAGTGGCTCGGGGTCACGGGTCGCCGGTGGGGTCCACAGCACCCGGCGGAGCGAATCGGGGGTGACCAGGTTCTCCACCGGTACGTGCAGTGCCTCGGAGAGATCGGCCATGGCCTGCTTGGAATGGGCCAGCCGGCGCCCGGCGCGTGGGTCCTTGTCCGCCCAGGCGCGCGGCGGTGGGGGACCGTCGTGGCGGGCGGCGCGGCGCGGCAGGTCGGCCTCGTCGAGGTCGCGCGCCTCCTGGATCGCCTCCAGCCAGGCGGTCGCATGACGGGAGGCGCCTCGGCCGTTGAAGTCCTTCAGGCCCAGCAGCGCACGTCGGCTCGACGGCATCGCGGTCGCGGCGGCGATGATGGCCGAGTCGGGAAGGATGCGGCCCGGCGTGATGTCGCGCTCGGCGGCGATCCGGTCACGGGCGCCCCACAGTGCGCGGACGGCGGCCAGGGCACGGCGATTGCGGATCTTGTGCACCTGGGAGGTACGCCGCCACGGCTCGGCGCGCTGGGTGGGGGTGAAGTCGAGGAGGTGCTCGAACTCCTGGCGGGCCCACTCGTCCTTGCCGGACTCGACGAGTTCGGTGGCCATCGCCTCACGCAACTCGCCCAGCGGTTCGACGTCGAGGGCGGCGTACTCCAGCCAGGACTCGGGCAGCGGGCGCTTCGACCAGTCAGCGGCCGAGTGTTCCTTGCGCAGGTGGTGGCCGAGTGCGGTCTCGACCAGGGTGGCCAATCCGACCCGCGGATAGCCGAGGAGTCGCCCGGCCAGTTCGGTGTCGAACAGCGAACTGGGACGCAGGCCGACCTCCGCCAGGCAGGCCAGGTCCTGGGTGGCTGCGTGCAGGATCCATTCGACGCCGTCGAGTGCCTCGGCCAGGGGAGCCAGGTCGTCGAAGGCAGTCGGGTCGACCAGGGCCGTGCCGGCACCCTCGCGGCGCAACTGGATCAGGTAGGCGCGCGACGAATAGCGATAACCCGACGCCCGCTCCGCATCGATCGCCACGGGGCCGCTGCCGGCCGCGAACTGCTCGGCGACCGCTTCCAGGTCCGGTGTCCGTTCGATCACCCCGGGCAGGCCGTCGCGCAGCGTCAGCAGCGGCACCGGGGCAGGCTTCTCCTCCGGGTCCTTCGACTCGGTGGTGTCCTCGGGTCCGCTCACTGGCGCTGACCGCGCCGGCTGGGCATGACGGCGACTCCTTCGGGGACCGGTTCCAGGCCGGCGGTGGTGCAGAGCAACTCACCCCATGCCTCGACGTGGGCGGAGACGTCGAAGTCGCCGTCGTCGGGCCCGACGGGGGTCCACGAGGCGCGGATCTCGATCTGTGCCGAGGCCGGCTCGTCCTCCATGCTGCCGAAGTTCTCGGTGGAGACGCTGGTCACCGTGCCGGAGGGGGCGGCGTACCCGGCCCCGTGTGCGTCGAGGGCCTCGGTCAGCCACGACCAGCCGACGCCGCCGAGCAGCGGGTCGGTGATCAGTTCCGGGTCGATCTCGGCGCGGGCATAGAGCACGAAGCGGAACGTGCCGGCCCAGGCGTCGTTGCCGACCGGGTCGTGGAGCAGGATGATCCGTCCGGTCCCGACGTCCTCCCCGTCCACGGTGACGTCGGCGCTGAGCGCCGAGGCGTGCGGGGCGATCCGCTGCGGTGCGGGCATCGACTCGCAGAAGACCTCGGGCCGCAACCGGGCAGCGGCCATGCTCTCGACGGCCAGCCGGAAACCCTCGGGGACTGCCCCCGCGCCGGTTCCGGGGCGCGCCTCTTGACGGACCACCATGGCATCCACAGTAGGCCCGTCGCGCCCGATCCGGATGTGTGCCACGCCGCCTGACCTGCGAGGATTCATCCTGTGACCCTCCAAGACTCTGCCTTCCTGCGTGCCGCCCGGGGCGAGGACGTGCCCCACACCCCGGTCTGGTTCATGCGCCAGGCCGGGCGTTCGCTGCCCGAATACCTCAAGGTCCGCGAGGGGATCGGGATGCTCGAGTCCTGCATGGACCCGGACCTCGTCACCGAGATCACCCTGCAGCCGGTGCGTCGCTATGGCGTGGACGCCGCGATCTTCTTCTCCGACATCGTGCTGCCGCTGAAGTCGGTCGGCCTGGACATCGAGATCAAGCCCGGCATCGGCCCGGTGGTGGCCAACCCGGTGCGCACCCTGGCCGACGTCGCCTCCATCCCGGACCTGGACGCGTCGATGGTGCCCTACATCAGCCAGGCCGTGCGCAACCTGGTCGCCGAGTTGGGGGACACCCCGCTGATCGGCTTCGCCGGTGCCCCGTTCACCGTGGCCAGCTATCTGGTCGAGGGCGGTCCGTCGAAGGACCACGCCCGGACCAAGGCCATGATGTTCGGCGCCCCCGAGGTGTGGGAGGCGCTGATGGCGAAGATCGGCGCCATCGCCTCGGCGTACTTGCGGGTCCAGGTCGAGGCCGGTGCCAGCGCCGTCCAGCTCTTCGACTCCTGGGCCGGCGCCCTCACCCCGGCCGACTACCGCCAGCACGTGATGGCCCACTCGGCCCGGGTGCTGGCCGACGCGGCGGCGCTCGGCGTGCCGCGGATCCATTTCGGGGTCGGCACCAGCAACCTGCTCTCGCTGATGGGCGAGGCGGGCGCCGAGGTGGTCGGCATCGACTGGCGTACGCCGTTGGACCGCGGCATCGCCCAGGTCGGGGACCGCGCGGTCCAGGGGAACCTGGACCCTGCCCTGGTCTTCGCGCCGACCGAGGTGATGCTCGCCCGGGCCGGTGAGGTGATCGAGGCCGGGAAGGCGGCCAGGGGCCACATCTTCAACCTCGGCCACGGCGTCATCCCGACCACCGACCCGGACCAGCTCAAGCGGCTGACGGAGTTCGTGCAGGCCTACCCGCTCGCCTGAACCGACGCCATCCGAACCGGGCGCCGACGCCGAGCAGGAGCACCATCGCGGCGAAGGGGAGCGCGGCACCGGTGACCTCGGCGAGCACCGCGCCGGCGGCGCCGAGGGCACCCCAGCCTGAGAGCAGCCCGGCCAGGAACGGGTTGCGGTCGTCGTCTGCGGCCGGTTCCTCGTCGACCGCTTCGTCGTGGTGCTGGACGTGGACGGTGATGGTCGACATCGAGGTCTGGTCGGCCAGCCACGCCTGACGTGACTTCGATGCGTCCAGGGCGGCCTGCCGGTTGGTCAGCTCGGCCTCGATCCGGACAAGTTCGGCCAGGTCGTCGGCCTCGGCCAGGAGCGCCTCGATCCGTTGCAGGCTCTTCTCCTGGGCGCGGATCCGGGCGGCCACGTCGATCACCTCGACGGAAACGTCCCGGGCCGAACGCGTGGTGCCGACCAGGTCGCCTGCCCCGGCCAGGGTGGTCATCGCCTCGTCGAATGACGCTGCCGGCACCCGGATCACCAGCCGGGTGGCGCTCACCTGGCCATCACGATCGGTCGTGGTCTCCTCGTCGCCAATGGTCCCGGCGACGGTGTCGATCGCCTTCTGCACCTCGAAGCGGGTCTTCGCGACGTCCGCGCTGCGCAACGACACGGTGCCGGTGCTGATCACCGAACGGTCGCCGGGGTCGGGGTCGGCGACGGACTGGGTCGAAGGGGGCCCTGCGTCGCGGGCCGATTCGGCCGATTCGCCCGAGCTGGACTCGTCGGCATGGATGTGGTCCGGTTCGGCGGCACGGGTCGGGGCGTTGTCGGAGCCCTGTTCCAGTGCGGCGCTGGAGTTCCGGGTGGAACCCGTGGAGTCATCGCCGGCGCAGGCGCCGAGCGTGAGGAGGGCAATCGCGGCCAGCGCCGCGGCGTACGTGCGGGTCGTCCTCTTCATGCAGGTACGACGCACCCTGCCGCCACCCGGTTCCCACGAACGCTCAATGGCTGTGTCGCGAACGCTCAATGGTTGCGGTTCGAGAGCTCAATCGTTGTTGTGGGCAGGGCCCCTGACATCAACGAGTGAGCGTTCGTGTGTGGCAGGGTTGGGGCGTGAGAGTCCTGGTCATCGGCGGCGGCATCGGCGGCCTCGCCGCCGCACGCGAACTGGGCCAGGCTGGCCATGAGGTGCTCGTGCTCGAGGGTACGGACCGGGTCGGTGGCAAGGTGCGACTCGGCTCGGTCGCCGGGATCACCGTCGACGTCGGTGCCGAGGCGATGCTCAACCGGCGCCCCGAGGCGACCGGCCTGGCCCGCGCCGTCGGCCTCGACCTGGTCCACCCCGCAACCGTCGCCTCCCGGATCTGGACCCGCGACGCGCTGCGGCCGCTACCGCGCTCGGTGATGGGGATCCCGGCGGATCTCGACCAACTGGCCGCGACCGGGGTCCTCGACGACGCCGGCATGGCCAGGGTGCGCGCCGAGCAGGTGCTCCCGCTGGAGGCGCGCGACGTCCCGGTCGCGGACTTCGTCGGCGCCCGGCTGGGACACCAGGTCGTGGACCGGATCGTCGAGCCGATGCTCGGCGGTGTGTACGCCGGACATGCGGCCGAACTCTCCGCCCGCGCCACCATTCCGCAGGTCCTCGCCCTGCTGGAGAAGTCACCTTCCCTGCTGGCAGCGGCGAGCGCCGTGCCTGCGCCATCGGAGGTGCCGGTCTTCGCCGGCCTGGCCGGGGGAATCGGCCAGCTGCCCGCCGCGATCGTGGACGCCGGGGGCTTCACGGTCCGCACGGATGCAATGGTGCGCGAACTCCGCCGTACGCCGTCCGGGTTCGAGGCGGTGGTGGGCCCGACCACCGCGGCCGAGTTGATCACCGCGGACCAGGTCGTCCTCGCCGTCCCGGCCCCGGCTGCCTCCCGGCTGCTGTCGGGCGTCGCCCCGGTGGCCACCCTGGAACTTGCTGCCATCGAATACGCCTCGATGGCGATCGTCACCCTGGCGTTCCCCGCCGACGAACTGGCCGGGCTGGAGGGTTCCGGCTTCCTGGTCCCGCCCGTCGACGGGCGCCGGGTCAAGGCAGCCACCTTCAGCTCCCGCAAGTGGGGCTGGGTGGGCGAGGCGGGACGGTCGGCAGGGGGACTGGTGGTGTTGCGCACCTCCCTGGGGCGCCACCGCGAGGAGGCAGCCCTGCAGGCCAGTGACACCGAACTGGTCCAGCAGTCACTGGCCGACCTGGCGCTCGCCACCGGCCTGGGGACGAGCGTGAGACCGGTGGACGCCCACGTCCAGCGCTGGGGAGGCGGGCTGCCCCAGTACGCCGTGGGCCACCTGGACCGGGTGGCGCGGATCCGGCAGGCGGTGGCGCAGGTGCCCGGGCTGGCCGTGTGTGGTGCGGCGTACGACGGGATCGGCATTCCGGCCGTGATCGCCTCGGCGCACCGGGCCGTGGCCGACCTCGGGACCTCGCGTTAGTGCAGGGGCGGCACAATGGGGGCATGTCCAGTGCTGACCAGAACCCCGCCCCCACCAACGCCGCCCGGATCCGGGAACTGAACGACACCATCCGCTACACGATGTGGTCGGTCTTCCGGCTGGAGACGATGCTGGGCGACCTGGACGAGCAGGGCCGGGCAGCGGAGGCGCAGGAACTCGAGGCGCTCTACGAGAAGTTCGCTGCGGACGACGTGGTCGTCCGGGGGACCTACGACGTGGCGGGCTTCCGCGCCGACGCCGACGTGATGATCTGGACCCACGCGGCCTCCTCGGAGCAGTTGCAGGCCGCCTATGCCGCGCTGCGACGTACGGCGTTCGGTCGCCGCCTGGCGCCGGTCTGGTCGCAGATGGCGCTGCACCGGCCGGCCGAGTTCAACCGGAGCCACCTGCCTGCCTTCCTCTCCGAGGAGCCGAAGCGGCACGTGGCCGTCTATCCCTTCGTCCGCTCGTACGAGTGGTATCTCCTCGAGGACGCCGAGCGGCGCCGCCTGCTCGCCGAACACGGGGGGATGGCCCGCGACTATCCCGACGTACGGGCCAACACGGTTCCTTCGTTCGCGCTCGGCGACTATGAGTGGATCCTGGCCTTCGAGGCCGACGAGATGTACCGCATCGTCGACCTGATGCGCCACCTGCGCGGCTCCGAGACGCGACGCCACGTGCGCGAGGAGGTGCCGTTCTACACCGGCACCGCAGCAACGCCGGCGGAATTGCTGGCCCGCCTGCCCTGAGCAGGACGGCTCGCTCGATCCGCGCCGCGTGGTCGGGCGGTGCGAATTCGCGGGGCGCCGACAGCCGGTCTCAG